>NZ_JBMOWQ010000033.1:0-15691 GCF_049310485.1 Pseudomonas sp. GZD-209 | reverse complement strand
TTTGGGGGCAACTCCCCTCCAAAGGGGTTGGGAGGGCTGGGGGGGAGCGGGTTTACCCGCGAAGAGGCCGGATCAGTTGGCAGTGAGCTTGAGGTTGTCGGCGGCCGGCTTGCCGTCGAAGGTGGTCACACCTTGCAGCCAGCGGGCCTTGTCCTCGGGGTGGTCCTTGAGCCACTGGCGGGCCGATTCCAGCGCATCCTTGTGGTCGAGCAGCGGCTGCATCATGCGGCTCTCGTCCTCGGCGCTGAAACTGAGGTTGGTCAGCAGGCGGTGGGCGTTGGGGCAACGTTCGGCGTAGTCCGGCGCGGTCACCGTCCACACCGTGGCGCGGCCTTCGTCCGGGCCGAGGGCGTCCTGGCTGTCGCCCAGGTAGACCATGTCGATGTTCACGTTCATCGGGTGCGGCGCCCAGCCGAAGAACACCACCGCCTCGTTGCGCCGCACGGCGCGGTCGACCGCGGCGAGCATGCCGGCCTCGCTGGACTCGACCAGCTGGAACTTGCCCAGGTCGAACTGGTTCTTGGCGATCATCGCCTTGATCTGGGTGTTGGCGCCGGAACCCGGCTCGATGCCGTAAATCTTGCCGCCCAGCTCTTTCTGGAACTTGTGGATGTCAGCGAACGTCTTCAAACCCTTGTCGGCGAGGTATTTCGGTACCGCCAGGGTGGCGCGGGCATCCTCCAGGCTTGGCTTGTCGAGTACCTTGACCTGGCTGGCCGCCACGAACGGGGTGATGGTCTGGGTCATGATCGGGTTCCAGTAACCCAGGAACATGTCCAGGCGCTTGTCGCGGATGCCGGCGAAGATGATCTGCTGCGAGGCACTGGTCTGCTTGGTCTGGTAGCCCAGGCCATCGAGCAGCACCTGAGCCATGGCGCTGGTGGCGATCACGTCGGTCCAGTTGACCACGCCCAGGCGCACGTCCTTGCAGGCGGCGGGTTCGGCGGCGAACAGGGGGGTAACTACGGTGGTGCTGAGCGCGAGGGACAACAGGCTGCGGCGGATAAAGCGTTGCATGGTGGCTCTCCATCGGCAGTGCATATTGTTATGGGTTCCGGCCTCTGCGGGCCGTGAGAACACGCTACGCTGGTGACGGGGTGGGAAATCGCACCCTGGCGACCAACACTTGCACGCAGGCGACCACTTTTTGTGGGGAGCATGGGATGTCGGAAACGCTGCATTTCCTCTTGTTGCCGGGCTTCTCGGCCATGGGCTTCATCAGCGCCATCGAGCCGCTGCGGGTGGCCAATCGCTTTCGTGGCGCGCTGTACCAGTGGCGCGTGCTCAGCCTCGATGGCGGGGCGGTGCAGGCCAGCAACGGCATGTCGGTGAATGCCGATGGCGCGCTGGCTGAAGGCGAGCAGGTCCGCCTGCTGCTGGTGGTGGCCGGCTTCGAGCCGCTGGCCTGCTATGGGCCGGCACTGCAGCAGGCGCTGCGCCGTCTTGACCATGAAGGCGTGGTGCTGGGCGGCATCGACACGGGCGCCATGGTGCTGGCCGAGGCCGGCCTGCTCGATGGCTATCGCGCCACCCTGCACTGGGAGGCACTGGAGGCCTTCAAGGAGCGTTATCCGCGCCTGCAGGCGACCCAGGAGCTGTTCGAACTCGATCGCCGGCGCATCACCTGTGCCGGCGGCACCGCGTCCATCGACCTGATGCTCGACCTGATCGCCCAGGCCCATGGCAGCGAGCTGGCGGTGCAGGTGTCCGAGCAGTTCGTGCTCGGCCGCATCCGCCCGCGCCAGGACCACCAGCGCATGCAGATCGCCAGCCGCTATGGGTTGCGCAACAAGAAGCTGGTGAAGGTGATCGGCGAAATGGAGCGCAATACCGAGCTGCCGCTTAACACCCAGGTACTGGCCGAGGCGATACAGGTCACCCGGCGCCAGTTGGAGCGGCTGTTCCGCCTGCACCTGGACGACACACCCAGTGGTTTCTACCTGCGCTTGCGTCTGGACAAGGCCCGGCAGCTGTTGCGCCAGACCGACATGAGTGTGCTGGAGGTGGCGGTTGCCTGCGGCTTCGAGTCGTCGTCGTACTTTACCCGCTGCTACCGGGCACGCTTCGAGCGGTGCCCGCGGCAGGACCGCCAGGTGGCGGGCGCCGACTACCGCCCGGTGAATGCATAGGGCGAACTTCCCGATTATTGTCAGACCGGTAATTAACTAGCGTAGGCAATCCATTAAAGAACCAAGGATTGTCACGATGTCTCCTACGCATGGATTCAGCAAATACCTGTTCAGCTCGCTGGCGCTCGCCTCGATGCTGGCGCCCTGGCAGGCCCATGCCGCTGTGCCAGGTTGTGAAAGCACCAGCACCGATCTGTATCAGGACTACTACCAGCCCGGCTGGAACCAGCTGGCCGACTACCCCGATGGCCGGCAGAAGATGATCATCGCCTCCGATCCCCAGGCTTTCCGCTACATGAGCCAACGTTTCGATGAGTACGTCGAGGAGATCGACTCGGCCGGCTGGCACAAGACCGCGCCGGTCTATGAGGCAATCGCCCGCGAGCGTGACGTTCCCTACCATGTGCCGGTGGTGGTCAACGGTGACATCACCGAATACGGCCATGGCAACGAACGCTCGGCGATGCAGGCGATGTTCCGCAAGATGGCCAACGGTGTTGGCGGCCCGCTGCTGCTGCCGGGGCTGGGCAACCACGACTATGAAAACAACGTTGACGACTGCAGCAACAATGGCTGCGCCCGCGATGCCGTCTGCGACCACATCGCCTGGGTCCAGGCCATGCAACCGGTCAACGCCTTCGACTACCGCTATGCAAACGACACCCACGAAGGCTCGCTGTCCTACTCGGTGACCGTGGGCCGTGTGCGCATCATCCAGTTGAACAACGAACCGACCTATGAGCGCCAGTGGAGCACCGGCGGCGGATGGAGCATGAAACCCAAGCGCCATTTCAACATCACCCGCTCGCTGCAGTGGTTGAAAGGCCAGCTTGAGGACGCCACCGCCCGGGGCGAGGTGGTCATCGTCAACATGCATATCTCGGAATACTGGGTGGACAAGGAGCAACGTCACTGGGAAGTGCCGAAACTGCTGGAAGCTCATAACGTGGCCGCAGTGTTTTCCGGTCACCTGCACTCGAACGTAGGCAAGTACCACAGCGGCTTCGGCAAGGTGCCGCACTTCAAGTCCGGCGCCTTGAACGCGGGTACCTACCTGCGGCTGAACTTCGACTGGAACAGGCAGCAGCTGCAGGTCGATGTGGTGAGCATGGATGGGAAATTCGGCGAAAGCACGGTGATCGACCTGAACCGTCGCGGCGCCTGATCAAGCCTTCGCGGGGCAAGCCCGCTCCCACATGGATCGCGCTAACTTCGAGGCAGCATCGCACCTGTGGGAGCTGGCTTGCCAGCGATGAGGCCAGCACTGACAAGATAAGACAGTTGCTCCCACAGCGGACGTGCAAGTTCATTGTGGGGGCCGGCTCTCACAGAGGCTCTGCCTGCCTGATTCATTGCTGACCGATGGTCTGCAGATACTCCGACCGCTCATCGCTACGCTGCGCCACGCAGGTGTTCCAGGAGGCTTCGAAGGCCTTGCTGCCGGGTTTCTCGGCGTAGGTCTCGACCTTGCAGTCGGCATCGCGCAGCTGGGCCCAGAGTTTTTCCGCAGCCTCCATCTTCGCGCTCAGCGCCGCGGCCTTGTCGTTTTCATCCGCATACTGGTCGCGGATGCGCTGGATCAGGTCGTCGTAGGCCGCCTTCAACTCGCGCTCGGCGGTCTGCTTGTTGTAGGCCGCGCAGGCATAGCCCTGCTGGTCGGTCTCGACGTTGTCGCAGGGCGTGCTTTCTTCCTCGGCGGCCTGGGCGCCGCACGCGACGGCCAGCAGGACCAGCCATGCCATTGATTTCATCCGTTTTCTCCTGAACAGGCTGACGAATCGCAGGGATTCTCGCTCAGCCTCGGGCGCGGCGATAGCTCCCTGACGAAATGTTCATCAAAGCCTTACAAAGGACGTTGTCGAGACTGGCTCTCATCTGCGAGGTGCAGGCCAGAGCGTGCCGTTTCGGCCTTTGACGCTTTCGGCAAACCCCCTGTCGTTTTTGCATCGGGGCGCCTCGGGCGGCAGGCATATGCTGGCCCCAAAGCGCCGACACAAGGTTTGGCGCCAGCAAACTCAATAAAAGGGGACAGCCTGATGAGCCCAGCCGAACTTCACGCCGACAGCATCGTCATCGACGGTTTGATCATTGCCAAGTGGAACCGCGAGCTGTTCGAAGACATGCGCAAGGGCGGGCTGACCGCGGCCAACTGCACCGTGTCGGTGTGGGAGGGCTTCAAGGCCACCGTCGACAACATCGCTTCCAGCCAGAAGCTGATCCGCGACAACAGCGACCTGGTGATGCCGGTGCGTACCACCGCCGATATCCGCAAGGCCAAGGAACTGGGCAAGACCGGCATCCTCTTCGGCTTCCAGAACGCCCATGCGTTCGAAGACCAGATCGCCTATGTAGACGTGTTCAAGCAGCTGGGCGTGGGCATCGTGCAGATGTGCTACAACACCCAGAACCTGGTCGGCACCGGCTGCTACGAGCGTGACGGCGGCCTGTCGGGCTTCGGCCGCGAGATCGTCGCCGAAATGAACCGCGTCGGCATCATGTGCGACCTGTCCCACGTCGGCTCCAAGACTTCCGAAGAAGTCATCCTCGAATCGAAGAAACCGGTGTGCTACTCGCACTGCCTGCCGTCGGGGCTCAAGGAGCACCCGCGCAACAAGTCCGATGCAGAGCTCAAGTTCATCGCCGACCACGGCGGTTTCGTCGGCGTGACCATGTTCGCGCCGTTCCTGGCCAAGGGCATCGACTCGACCATCGACGATTACGCCGAAGCCATCGAGTACACCATGAACATCGTCGGTGAAGACGCCATCGGTATCGGCACCGACTTCACCCAGGGCCACGGCCAGGACTTCTTCGAGTACCTGACCCACGACAAGGGCTACGCCCGTCGCCTGACCAACTTCGGCAAGATCATCAACCCGCTCGGCATTCGTACTGTCGGCGAGTTCCCCAACCTCACCGAGACCCTGCTCAAACGCGGCCATTCCGAACGCGTGGTGCGCAAGATCATGGGCGAGAACTGGGTGAACGTCCTCAAGGATGTGTGGGGCGAGTAAGCCGCACTCCGAGCCTGAAAGCCCCTGCCAGCAACGCCGGGGCATCCAAATACAAAAATTTTCTGGAGTTGAGTTTCCATGGCCAAGATCGCCCCGCAATTGCCAATCGAAGTCGACAGCGAGACCGGTGTCTGGACCAGCGACGCCCTGCCGATGCTCTACGTGCCACGGCATTTCTTCGTCAACAACCACATGGGCATCGAGGAAGTGCTGGGCGCCGACGCCTATGCCGAGATCCTCTACAAGGCCGGCTACAAGTCCGCCTGGCACTGGTGCGAAAAAGAAGCCGAGTGCCATGGCCTGGAAGGCGTGGCGGTGTTCGAGCACTACATGAAGCGCCTGAGCCAGCGTGGCTGGGGCCTGTTCAAGATCCAGGACATCGACCTGGATAAAGGCACCTGCAGCGTCAAGCTCGAGCACTCGGCGTTCGTCTATGTCTACGGCAAGGTTGGCCGCAAGGTCGACTACATGTTCACCGGCTGGTTCGCCGGCGCCATGGACCAGATTCTCGCTGCCCGCGGCAGCTCGATCCGCACCGTGGCCGAACAGGTCTATGGCGGGTCGGAAGAAGGCCACGAAGATGGCCTGTTCGTTACAAAGCCGTTGTAAGCCGGAGATAGCGTCATGGCCTTCGAAGCAATGTTCCAGCCGATCCAGATCGGCAAACTGACCATCCGCAACCGTGTGCTCAGCACCGCGCACGCCGAGGTGTATGCCACCGACGGCGGGATGACCACCGACCGCTATGTGAAGTACTACGAAGAGAAGGCCAAGGGCGGCATCGGCCTGGCGATCTGCGGCGGCTCGTCCGTGGTGGCCATCGACAGCCCGCAGGAGTGGTGGTCGTCGGTCAACCTGTCGACCGACCGCATCATTCCGCACTTCCAGAACCTGGCTGACGCCATGCACAAGCATGGCGCCAAGATCATGATCCAGATTACCCACATGGGCCGTCGCTCGCGCTGGGACGGTTTCAACTGGCCAACCCTGATGTCGCCGTCGGGCATCCGTGAACCGGTGCACCGCGCCACCTGCAAAACCATCGAAGTGGAAGAGATCTGGCGCGTCATCGGCAACTACGCGCAAGCTGCGCGCCGCGCCAAAGAAGGCGGCCTGGACGGCGTCGAGCTGTCGGCGGTGCACCAGCACATGATCGACCAGTTCTGGAGCCCACGGGTCAACAAGCGTACCGACGAGTGGGGCGGCACCTTCGAAGGCCGCATGAAGTTCGGCCTCGAAGTGCTCAAGGCCGTGCGCAAGGAAGTCGGTGACGACTTCTGCGTGGGCATGCGTATCTGCGGCGACGAATTCCACCCCGATGGCCTCAGCCACGAGGACATGAAGCAGATCGCCGCCTACTACGACGCCACCGGCATGCTCGATTTCATCGGCGTGGTCGGCTCGGGCTGCGACACCCACAACACCCTGGCCAACGTCATCCCCAACATGAGCTACCCGCCGGAGCCGTTCCTGCACCTGGCGGCCGGCATCAAGGAAGTGGTCAAGGTCCCGGTGCTGCACGCGCAGAACATCAAGGACCCGAACCAGGCCACGCGCATTCTGGAAGGCGGCTACGTGGACATGGTGGGCATGACCCGCGCCCACATCGCCGACCCGCACCTGATCGCCAAAATCAAGATGGGCCAGGTGGACCAGATCAAGCAGTGCGTCGGCGCCAACTACTGCATCGACCGCCAGTACCAGGGCCTGGACGTGCTGTGCATCCAGAACGCCGCCACCTCCCGTGAATACATGGGCGTGCCGCACATCATCGAGAAGACCACCGGCGCCAAGCGCAAGGTGGTGATCGTCGGCGCAGGACCTGCCGGCATGGAGGCTGCCCGCGTGGCCGCCGAGCGTGGCCACGATGTCACCGTGTTCGAGAAGAAAGAGCAGATCGGCGGGCAGATCACCATCGCCGCCAAGGCCCCGCAGCGCGACCAGATCGCCGGCATCACCCGCTGGTACCAGCTGGAGTTCGCCCGCCTGAAGATCGACCTGCGCCTGGGTACCGCCGCTGACGTGGCGACCATCCAGGACCTGCGCCCGGACATCATCGTGCTGGCGGTGGGCGGCCATCCGTTCGTCGAACAGAACGAGCACTGGGGCGCTGCCGAAGGGCTGGTGGTGAGCAGCTGGGACGTGCTCGACGGCAAGGTTGCACCGGGCAAGAACGTGCTGGTGTACGACACCATCTGCGAGTTCACCGGCATGTCCGCAGCGGACTTCATCGCCGACAAGGGCAGCCAGGTCGAGATCGTCACCGACGACATCAAGCCGGGCGTGGCCATGGGCGGCACCAGCTTCCCCACCTACTACCGCAGCATGTACCCCAAAGAAGTGATCATGACCGGCGACATGATGCTGGAGAAGGTCTACCGCGAAGGCGACAAGCTGGTGGCGGTGCTCGAGAACGAGTACACCGGCGCCAAGGAAGAGCGGGTGGTGGACCAGGTGGTGGTGGAGAACGGCGTGCGTCCCGACGAGCAGTTGTACTACGCGCTCAAAGACGGTTCGCGCAACAAGGGCCAGATCGACGTCGAGGCGCTGTTCGCCATCAAGCCGCAGCCGATCCTCAGCCAGCCGGGCGAGGGCTACTTGCTGTACCGCATCGGCGACTGCGTGGCCCAGCGCAACGTGCATGCGGCGATCTACGACGCCTTGCGCCTGTGCAAGGATTTCTGATCGCAGAACCAACGCGGCATCTGTAGCGGAACACTGTGGGAGCCTCCCATGTTGAACACCCTTCTACCCATCCTGCTGTTCACCGCGCTGGCCCTGGCGGTGCTCGGCGCCCTGCGCCGGGTGCGCATGTGGCGGCGCGGGCGGCCGAGCCAGGTCGACCTGATCAAAGGCCTGCTGGCCATGCCGCGGCGCTACCTGGTGGACCTGCACCACGTGGTCGAGCGCGACAAGTACATGTCCAAGACCCACGTGGCCACTGCCGGCGGCTTCGTGCTCTCGGCCGTGCTGGCGATCCTGGTGCACGGCTTCGGCCTGCACAGCAAGATCCTTGGGTTTGCCCTGCTGGTGGCCACGGTGATCATGTTCACCGGTGCCCTGTTCGTCTTCAAACGCCGCCTCAACCCGCCTTCGCGCCTGTCCAAGGGCCCGTGGATGCGCCTGCCCAAGAGCCTGCTGATGTTCGCGGCGAGCTTCTTCATCGCCACGCTGCCGGTGGCCGGCATCCTGCCGCAAGGCACCGGTGGCTGGGTGCTGGTGGCGGTGCTGGGCGTCGGTGTGCTGTGGGGCGTGTCCGAGCTGTTCTTCGGCATGACCTGGGGCGGGCCGATGAAGCACGCCTTCGCCGGCGCCCTGCACCTGGCCTGGCACCGCCGCGCCGAGCGCTTCGGCGGCGGCCGCTCCACCGGCCTCAAGCCGCTGGACCTGGAAGACCCGAACGCGCCGCTGGGCGTGGAAAAACCGGTGGACTTCACCTGGAACCAACTGCTCGGCTTCGACGCCTGCGTGCAATGCGGCAAGTGCGAGGCCATGTGCCCGGCGTTCGCCGCCGGCCAGCCGCTGAACCCGAAAAAGCTCATTCAGGACATGGTCATCGGCCTGGCCGGTGGCACCGACGCCACCTTCGCCGGCAGCCCCTATCCGGGCAAGCCGATCGGTGAACATGGCGGCCATCCGCACCAGCCGATCGTCAACGGCCTGGTCGATGCCGAAACCCTGTGGTCGTGCACGACCTGCCGCGCCTGCGTGGAGGAGTGCCCGATGATGATCGAGCACGTCGATGCCATCGTCGACATGCGCCGCCACCTCACCCTGGAAAAGGGCGCCACCCCGAACAAGGGCGCCGAGGTGCTGGACAACCTGATCGCCACCGACAACCCCGGCGGCTTCGCCCCCGGCGGGCGGATGAACTGGGCGGCCGACCTCAACCTGCAACTGCTCAGCGATGTGCAGCGCACCGAAGTGCTGTTCTGGGTGGGCGATGGCGCCTTCGACATGCGCAACCAGCGCACCCTGCGCGCCTTCGTCAAAGTGCTCAAGGCCTCCGGCGTGGACTTCGCCGTGCTTGGCCTGGAAGAGCGCGACAGCGGTGACGTGGCCCGTCGCCTGGGCGATGAAGCGACCTTCCAGCACCTGGCCAAACGCAATATCCAGACCCTGGCCAAGTACCAGTTCCAGCGCATCGTCACTTGCGACCCGCACAGCTTCCATGTGCTGAAGAATGAATACGGTGCGCTTGGCGGCGACTACCAGGTGCAGCACCACAGCACCTACATCGCCGAACTGATCGCCGCCGGCAAGCTCAACCTTGGCCAGCACAAGGGTGGCAGCGTCACCTACCACGATCCGTGCTACCTGGGTCGTTACAACGGCGAGTACGAGGCCCCGCGCGACGTGCTCAAGGCCTTGGGTATCGAAGTGCGCGAGATGCAGCGCTCGGGCTTCCGTTCCCGTTGCTGCGGCGGTGGCGGCGGTGCGCCGATCACCGACATCCCGGGCAAGCAACGTATCCCCGACATGCGCATGGACGATATCCGCGAGACCGAGGCTGAGCTGGTGGCCGTGGGTTGCCCACAGTGCACGGCGATGCTCGAAGGCGTGGTCGAACCGCGCCCACAGATCAAGGACCTGGCCGAGCTAGTCGCCGATGTGCTGATCGAAGACGAAGCCCCGGCGAGCGCCAAGTCGCCAGCCAGCAAACGTGAACCTGCGGAGGTGCACTGATGAGCGACATCATCCGCCGCGACCCACGCGCCGAGTGGATCGCCCGTAACCGCCTGCACCCGCTGCATGCAGCGATGCAGACGCAACAAACCAGCTGGATGGGCCCCAACGGCCTGATGCGCAAGAACCCCCATGCGATCGCTGCCGGCTTCATCGGCCCCAGCGGCCTCAAGCGCATCGACCGCAGCGGCGCCCAGCAGGGCACCGGTGTCGGCGGGCGGCGCACGGCCGCCGCCGAGGTGCAGCTGCCGCTGCATCAGGTGGCCGAGCCTGCGTTCTACATCGCCGTGGTGCCGGACATGGTCGGCGGTCGCCTCGGCAGCCACGACCGCGACCTGCTCGGCCTGGCCCACAGCCTGGCGGGCAGTGACGGCGCGGTGCTGGCCGTGGTGTTCGGCGAGCACAAGGAAAGCAACTTCTCCACAGCCGGCGTCGATCGCCTGCTGGTTATCGAGGGCGAGGCCTTCGAGGGTTATGCACCGGAGCAACTGGTCCAGGGCCTGCGGGCTGTGGATAACCAGTTCGCGCCGCGCCACTGGCTGTTGCCCGATAGCCGCACTGGTGGCGGGGAACTCGGCCGGCGCTTTGGCGCGGCCCTGGGCGAACGCCCGGCGACGCGGGTGTGGCAGGTCAAGGACGGCCAGTGCATCGGCCGTGCCGGCGCCGGCCAGCAGGATATCCAGCGCGACCTGCCACGCTTGATCCTGGCCGCTGCCGAATGCGCAGAGCCTGTGAGCGAAACTCGCCACGAAGCCCTGCCCGTAGAGTTGTCCACAGGCGTGGCGCGCAGCCTGTCGCGCATCGAGGACCTCGGCTCGGTGGCCGTGGACCCGGCCGCCATCGCCATGGCCGAGGCCGAGTTCATCGTCTCCGGCGGCAACGGCGTCAAGGACTGGGACCTGTACCACCAGGCCACCAAGGCCCTCGGCGCCACCGAAGGCGCCTCGCGGGTGGCGGTGGACGACGGCTTCATGCCGCGCAACCGCCAGGTGGGGGCCACCGGCACCTGGGTCACGGCGCGGGTCTACGTGGCTGTGGGTATCTCCGGCGCGATCCAGCACCTGCAGGGCATCGGCGCCTGCGACAAGGTGGTGGCGATCAACATGGACCCGGGCTGCGACATGATCAAACGGGCCGACCTGTCGGTGATTGGCGACAGCTCGGCGATTCTCAAGGCACTGATCGAGGCTGTGGACAACTACCGCAGCGGCGGCCAGCGCGACGCGGCATAGGGGCACGAGCATGAGTACCAAAGTCATCAGCCTGGTGTCGATCGGCGCCCACCCCAGCTCCGGGCGTGCGCGCCGCGCCGAGCAGGATGCCCGCGCGGTGGAGCTGGGTTTGCAGCTGGCTGGGGATAACTTGCAGGTGGTGCATGCCGGTGATCCCCACGAAGAGGCCTTGCGTGCCTACCTGGGCATGGGGCTGGAGCACCTGGATGTACTGGAGCAGCCCGCTGGCGCCGATGTACTGGGCGTGTTGGGCGACTACCTGCGCGATGCCGGCGCCCAGTTGGTGCTGACTGGCAGCCAGGCGGAGACCGGGGAAGGCTCGGGCATGCTGCCGTTCCTGTTGGCCGAGAAGCTCGGTTGGCCGCTGGTAGTCGGGCTGGCCGAGGTGGAATCGATCGACAACGGTACCGCCCAGGTGCTGCAAGCCCTGCCACGGGGCCAGCGGCGCCGCTTGAAGGTGCGCCTGCCCTTGTTGGCAACTGTGGATAACGCCGCGCCCAAACCCCGCCAGAGCGCCTTCGGCCCGGCGCGGCGCGGGGTGCTGGCGCCCTTTGATGTGGCGGTGGTGGACGACCCGGTACTGGGTGATGACGCCCTGCAGCCAGCGCGGCCACGGCCCAAGCGGCTCAAGGTGATCAAGGCCAAGAGCGGTGCCGACCGCATGAAGGCCGCCACGGCCAAGGCCAGTGGCGGCGGGGGCAAGGTGCTGAAGGATGTGTCGCCCCAGGAAGGCGCCGAGGCGATCCTCAAGCTGCTGGTGGAGGAGGGGGTCTTGCGCTGAGCAAACCCTGCCATTCAAGCCCTGCTTCCACAGGATTGCGCAGCGTTCGGCCTGGCGCTAACCCAGTGGGAGCGGGTTTACCCGCGAACACCGGCGGAGCCGGTGCCATCCACCGCATCGCCTGCTTCGCGGCTAAAGCCGCTCCCACAGGGTGCGCGTGCCCACTGTGAGTGCACGGCGAAAAATCTTACCCCCGAAATCTGTTCGCCAAGCTGTGGACAAAGTGTTTGCGCAATGCTGCAGCCCTTTGAAATCAACGGGTTCAAGGGGTTGATCAATTTATGATCAGTCGTTGATTTCATTTTCGAGACCCGAGCCCGCAAAATTGCCCACAATCGCTGTTGGCCGGTGTGTGGATAACGTGTTCGCCCATTACTGCAGGCCTTGAGTTTACTGGCTTACAAAGAATTGATCGTTTTTTGATCTATTGCCGATAAAGTCAGGTAACCCCGCTGATTATCTAGGCTTTCCGGACTTTTCCACAGCCAGTTTCAGCCCAGCCCGGTTTTCCCACATTCTTTGTTGGTGGCTCTGTGGACAATGTGTTTGCAGAGGGCTGTGAGCCTTTGTACATGAGGGCTGTAGAGATTTGATCAAAAAACAGCCAATTCATCAGGGGTGTGACGACGCTGACCTGTCAGCCGTTGTGCACAGCGTGAGCCTGCTTGTCTGTGGATAACCAATTCCACGTACCTGTCCTTTTTGCCAGTATCCACTCGCGTTCCAGGCGATTGGCCGTGACAAGCGCAATGCAGAACACGCTAGGAGCCGCTGGGAACGACTCTGCTTGGGCGGCCTGTCGGCGTCAAATGCTGGAGTGATGCGCACACCCACGGCATATCGCATGCACGTGTACTTGGGAAAGGGGTGTTTGAGGTCACAGGTCTGGGCCTGGCCTGCGTGCTGCTGGCAGGGGGATCAACTCCGGCGTCTGCAGCGTCGGTAGCTGGCTTGTCTCCTAGCGAACGCCAGTAAAAATGCAGGCCAGTGATCCTGAAAGCGTCGGTTCGGGTATTCGCAAAGGTTCTTGAGGTTGAGCCCCGCGCCTTGGCAGGCGATGCCAAAGCGCGGGGGAGCAGTTACTGCGCCTTCACTTCCTTCAGATAAGGCGCCGGCTCCGCCCCCAGGTTCTCCAGCACGCGCTGGCTGTACCAGTCGATGAAGTTCACCACACCAAACTCGTAAGTCTTCGAGTACGGCCCCGGTTGATAGGCGGTGGAGTTGATCCCGCGCTGGTTCTCTTCGGCCAGGCGACGGTCCTGGTCGTTGGTGGCATCCCACACCTTGCGCATTTCTTCAGGGTTGTAGTCCACCCCCTCCACCGCATCCTTGTGCACCAGCCACTTGGTGGTGACCATGGTCTCCTGCGCACTGATCGGCCACACGGTGAACACGATCATATGGTCGCCCATGCAGTGGTTCCACGAATGCGGCAGGTGCAGGATGCGCATCGAGCCCAGGTCGGGGTTCTGGATGCGGCCCATCAGCTTCTTGCAGGCCACCTTGCCGTCCATGGTCATCGACACGGTGCCCTTGAGCAGCGGCATGCGCACGATGCGGTTACGCAGGCCGTGGCTCTTGTGCAGGTAAGGGATTTTCTCGGCTTCCCAGGCGGCGGCCGAGGCGGCCACATGGTCCTTGAATTCCTGGCTGGCGCGCGGATCGTTGGTGTCGTCCCACTCCAGCAGCGTCTTCAACAGCTCCGGGTGCGAACCGCTGCAGTGGTAGCACTCGCGGTTGTTCTCCAGCACCAGCTTCCAGTTGGCCTTCTCCATCAAGGTGGTCTGCACCGCCACCTTGGTGTTCTCCATGTCGTACGGTTCCATGTAGTGGTCGAGGGTCGCCAGGAACTCGTCGATGGCCGGCGGGTTCTCGGCCAGGCTGATGAAGATGTAGCCACCGGCCACCTTCACGTTCACAGGCTTGAGGCCGTACTGGTTCATGTCGAAGTCGGCGCCCATCTCGGTGCCAGCGAACAGCAGGCGGCCATCGAGTTCGTAGGTCCACTGGTGGTAGTGGCAGACCAGCTTGGCCACCTTGCCTTTGTCGCTGACGCACAGGCGCGAACCGCGGTGGCGGCAGACGTTGTGGAAGGCATGCACCTTACCTTCGGCACCGCGAATCACGATGATCGGGTTCTTGCCGATCTGCAGGGTGATGTAGTTGCCCTTGGTCGGGATCTCGCAAACCATGCCGGCGATCAGCCATTCCTTGTGGAAGATCTCCTGCATGTCGATCTGGAACAGGCGCTCGTCGCTGTAGAAAGGTTGCGGCAGCGAGTAGGTGCGCTCGCGGGTCTGCAGCATCTCGGCGGTGGCCTTGCGTGCGGGTTCCAGTGGGTCGCCCAGGCTCAGGGTTGCGGTGACGTCCATCGTGTGGTCCTCGGGGCCGCGTGCGGCCGACAGAAGTGGCTAATCGTTGTTGTTTGCCGCAGGGCTGCTGCTTTGGATAAACAGCGTGTTGTTTTGCCGAGGAGTGTGCGTTCGAAGGCGTCGGGAACCATATCCATGGGCGACATGGCCGCATCGAATTCCGACGCGCCAACCCTTGTAGCGTGGGGCTGGTCGCGATAAGCACGCCGATGTCGCGGATGGGAATGTACGCAGCCCTCGCGTTGCGCATTATCGGAGCCATAAGAAAGGCCGACAGTCGGCTGCTGGAGATGAACATGTCCGATACCTTCCTCAACCCGGTCACCACCCAGACCTGGGCCAATGGCCGCCACATCGTGCGCTGCGTCAAGGTCATCCAGGAAACCTGGGATGTGCGCACGTTCTGCTTCATGGCCGACCAGCCGATCATGTTCTTCTTCAAGCCCGGGCAGTTCGTCACCCTGGAGCTGGAAATCGAAGGCAAGCCGGTGATGCGTTCGTACACCATCTCCAGCTCGCCGTCGGTGCCCTACAGTTTCTCGATCACCGTCAAGCGCGTGCCGGGCGGGCTGGTCTCGAACTTCCTCCACGACACCATGCACGAAGGCACCGAGCTGCCGGTGCACGGGCCGGTGGGGCTGTTCAACGCCATCGATTTCCCGGCGGGCAAGACGCTGTACCTGTCCGGCGGTGTCGGTATCACCCCGGTAATGTCCATGGCCCGTTGGTTCTACGACACCAACGCCAATGTCGACATGGTGTTCGTGCACAGCGCCCGTTCACCGAAGGACATCATCTACCACCGCGAGCTGGAGCAGATGGCCTCGCGCATCCCCAACTTCAGCCTGCACATCATTTGCGAGAAGCACGGGCTGGGCGAGCCGTGGGCCGGCTATCGCGGCTACCTCAACCAGCGCCTGATGGAGCTGATCGCCCCGGACTACCTGGAGCGCACCATCTTCTGCTGCGGCCCGACGCCCTACATGAGCGCGGTCAAGCGCATGCTCGAGGCGGTCGGCTTCGACATGAAGAACTATCACGAGGAGTCGTTCGGCGCGACGCCGCCCGAGGCCAAGGCCGATGCGGTGGAGCACGCGGAAGCGGCGGCCGATGCGCCGGAAGTGGACGCGGCCGACCTCAACCTGGTGGAGTTCGTCGGCAGCGACAAGAGCATTCGCGTGGCCCCGGGCGAGACCGTGCATGCGGCGGCGGCCAAGGTCGGGCTGATGATTCCCAAGGCCTGTGGCATGGGCATCTGCGGCACCTGCAAGGTGCTCAAGCTGGGTGGCGAGGTGGAGATGGAGCACAACGGCGGGATCACCGAAGAGGACGAGGCCGAGGGCTACATCCTGTCGTGCTGCAGTGTGCCGAAGGGGGATGTGCGGATCGAGTATTGATCCGTTGAAAGCATCGCGGGGGGGGGGGGGGGGGTAGAGGCCGGATGGAATACAGACGAGAGGGCGCCGAGGTCGAGATA
>NZ_JBMOWQ010000032.1:0-2604 GCF_049310485.1 Pseudomonas sp. GZD-209 | reverse complement strand
GGTTGCGGGGGGCACCCCTTCCCCCATGCGGGCTCGCGGGGGGGCGCGGGAGCGGGCTTGCCCCGCGATCATTTTCAAGGTCAGGTACGGAAGCGCGCTACCAAGCCATTGAGGTCCACCGCCAACCGCGACAACTCGGCACTCGCCGCGCTGGTCTGATGGGCGCCGGTGGCGCTCTGCACCGACAGGTCGTTGATGTTCACCAGGTTGCGGTCCACCTCGCGGGCCACCTGGGCCTGCTCCTCGGCGGCGCTGGCGATCACCAGATTGCGCTCGTTGATCTGCCCCACCGCCGAGGCGATGGTGTCCAGCGCCAGGCCCGCGCCCTTGGCGATGTTCAGGGTCGATTCGGCGCGCTCGGTGCTGGTGCGCATCGAGTCCACGGCCTGTTCGGTGCCGCCCTGGATGCTGCCGATCATCCGCTCGATCTCGCTGGTGGACTGCTGGGTGCGGTGCGCAAGCGCCCGGACTTCGTCGGCCACCACGGCAAAGCCACGGCCCGCCTCGCCGGCACGCGCCGCCTCGATGGCGGCGTTGAGCGCCAGCAGGTTGGTCTGGTCGGCCAGGCCGCGGATCACGTCCAGCACCTTGCCGATGTCGCGGGACTGCTCGGCCAGGTGGGTGATCAGCTTGGCGGTGGCCTGCACGTCGCCGCTCATGCGCTCGATGGCACCTACGGTCTCCATGACCAGGTCGCGGCCATCGCCGGCCGAACGGCTGGCTTCGCTGGAGGCTTCCGAGGTGCTTACCGCGTTACGTGCCACTTCCTCGACCGCGCTGGTCATTTCGGTGACGGCGGTGGCGGCCTGCTCGATTTCGTTGTTCTGCTGCTGCAAGCCACGGGCGCTTTCGTCGGTGACGCTGTTCAGCTCTTCGGCGGCCGAGGCCAGCTGGGTGGCGGAGCCGGCAATCAGCTGCAGGGTGTCGCGCAGCTTGTCCTGCATCTTGGCCATGGCCTGCAGCAGGCGTGCGGCCTCGTCGGTGCCTTCGGGGCGGATGCTGTGGGTGAGGTCGCCCTCGGCGATCTGCTCGGCGGCCTTGAGCGCTTCGTCGATGGGTTTGACGATGCTGCGGGTGAGCAGGAAGGCGAACAGCAGGGTCAGCGCGGTGGCAGCCACCAGCAGGCCGACCACCAGGGCGAAGGTGCTGGCGTACTGGCTGGCGGCCTTGGCGTTGGTGTCGGCGGTCTGGTCGGTGTTGATCTTCACCAGCTGGTCCATGACCTTGTTGATCTGCTCGGAATTGCTCAGCAGTTCGCTGTTGAGCAGGTCGCGCAGCTCATCCACCTTGCCGGCCTGGCTCAGGCTGCGCATGCGCGACTCGAGCTGGCGGTACTGGCTGAGCAACAGGCCGTACTGCTCGAAGGCGGCCTTTTCATCAGCGGCGGCGATCAGCGGCTCGTAGGTGCGACGGGCCTTGTCGATCTGCGCGTTGCGCTCGTCGAGCAGGCGCAGGGTGTCCTGCTGGGTGGCCGGCTCGCGGTTGAGCAGCAGGCGGTAGGAGAGGGTGCGCAGGCGCAGGTTGAGGGCGGTCAGCTCGTCGAGGGTCTTGATGCTGGGTACGCTGACTTGCTCGATGGTCACGCCGGCCTGGCGGATGTTGCCCATCTGGATCAGCGAGAAGACACCCAGGCCAAGCATCAGCAGGCCGATCACGGAGAAGCCCAGCAGCGCACGCGGGGCGATGTTCATGTTGCGTAAGGACATGGAGGCGGTATCCAGGGCAGAAAGGGGGCCGCAGTCCATGCGACGAAATAGGACCTGCCGGCGTATCGGTCGTGACCGCCCAGTCTTGATAGTGGCACGGTGGATTTGTGAGGCAGCTAACGAAATTCCTGACAGGCGGTTGACCCAGGCCGGAACAAGGGCGGCCGACACCGGTCAACCTGAGCAGGTAAAAACCTTTTGAATCCGATATTTAATGGCGAGGGCGCAGGTTTTTCCTTATCGTGTGCGCCCTTTGCAACAACCCGAGATAGACGCATGTTGGAAACTTCCCTGAATCAACTCGAGCAACTGGTCAGCGACCTGATGCACAAGAACGCTCAACTCACCGAGCAGAACACCGCCCTCGGCCAGGAACTGGCCCAGGCCAAGGAAGAGAACGAGACCCTGCAGCTGTCGCTGATGGAGCAGGAAGAGAAGCACGGCGCCACCGCTGCCCGCATCCAGGCCCTGGTCGACCGCGCCAGCGCGGGTGTCGTGAACGCATGAGGCTGCACGCGCAGCCGGTCAATGTCGTATCGATCCTCGGCAACGACTATTCGCTCAAGGCGCCGGAAGGCCAGGAAGAGACCCTGGCCCAGGCCGTGCGCATGCTCAACGTCGCCCTGGCCGAGACCAAGCGCAGCTACCCGACCCTGATCGGCGACAAATTGCTGGTGCTGGCGGCCCTGAACCTGTGCTCGAAACAGATCGAGTTGCAGCGCGAACACGCCAAGACCCTGGAGCGCACCCAGGCGCAGATCGACGCCACCGTCGATGCCATCAGCCGGACCATCGGCGACGCCTGAGCATTTTCGTGGGAGCGGGCTTGCCCCGCGATTGCGGCACTGTATGTACCGACGATCGCGGGCCAAGCCCGCTCCCACGTGTTTTCTATTGC
>NZ_JBMOWQ010000031.1:0-3405 GCF_049310485.1 Pseudomonas sp. GZD-209 | reverse complement strand
GTTTTTCGGCGCCCCTTCTCCCCCCCCCCCCCCCCCCCTCACCCCCCCCCCCCCCCCCCCCCCCCCCCCGCTCCCACGTGTTTTCTATTGCGCACCATTACTGGAATAACTGGATACTAGAGTGTATACACTTCCCCCAAAACAATAATGTTCGGGGAACAAGGGCATGCGTATCTGGCGGCGGAGTATCCAGTGGCAATTGATCGCAAGCATGGGCGCGGCCCTGCTGGCGAGCATCCTGGTGGTGGTGGCGATCTACACCGTGGCGGTCAACCGCCTCACCGAGCGGTACCTGGTCGACACGGCGCTGCCGGCCAGCATCGAGGCGATCCGCAACGACATCGAACGCATGCTCGGTCGGCCTCTGGTGGCAGCGGCGGACATCGCCGGCAATACCCTGCTGCGCGATTGGCTGGCCGCCGGTGAGGATCCAGCGCAAGCACCGCGTTTCATCGAGTACCTGGAGGGCGCCAGGCAGCGCAACAAGGCCTTCACCACGATGTTCGCCGCCACTGCGAGCAACCACTACTACAACGAGAAAGGCCTGGATCGCACCCTCAGCCGTGCCAACCCCAAGGACAGCTGGTTCTACGGCTATATCGACAGCGGCGCCGAGCGCCTGGTCAATATCGATATCGACGGGGCCACCGGTGAGTTGGCGTTGTTCATCGACTATCGGGTGGAAAAGGATGGCCAGTTGGTGGGCGTGGCGGGCATGGGCCTGCGCATGAGCGAACTGTCCAAGCTGATCCACGACTTCAGCTTCGGTGAGCACGGTAAGGTGTTCCTGGTGCGCAACGACGGCCTGATCCAGGTGCACCCCGACCAGCAGTTCAGCGGCAAGCGCCAGCTCGCCGAGCAGCTTGATGCCGATGCGGCCAAGGCGGTGATGAGCGGCGGCCAGGGCCTGCGCAGCAGCCGTTTCAGCCGCGACGGTGAAACCTACCTGGCCCTGGGCCTGCCCCTGCGTGACCTGAACTGGACCCTGGTGGCCGAAGTGCCCGAGGCCGAGATCTACGCGCAGATGCGTCAGGCCGTGTGGCTCACCAGCCTGATTGGTGGTGGCGTGGCCCTGATTTCGCTGTTGCTGGTGGTACTGCTGGCGCGCGGGCTGGTACGGCCGATCCGCCAGGTCACCGCGGCATTGGTGCAGATAGGCAGTGGTGCCGGTGACCTCAGTCACCGCCTCGACGATTCGCGCCAGGATGAGCTGGGCGACCTGGCCAGGGGCTTCAACCGCTTCCTCGACAGCCAGCGCGGTTTGATCGGCGAAGTGTTGCGCACCACCGAACGCCTGCACCGCTCGGTTGAGCAGGTAACGCAAGTGGTGGACAACACCGCCGAACGCTCCGGGCGCCAGCAGGAAATGACCGAGATGGTCGCCACCGCCGTGCACGAGATGGGTTTGACCGTGCAGGACATTGCCCAGAATGCCGGCACTGCCGCCGTGGCTTCGCAGTCGGCACGCGACGAGGCACTGCAGGCGCGCGAAGTGGTGCGTCGGTCCATTCACAACATCGAAGGCATGTCTGGCGAGATTGGCAAGGCGGCCGACGCGGTCAGCCAGTTGGCCGACGAAGTCGCCTCTATCGACGAAGTTTTAGCAGTGATTCGCAGTATTTCCGAACAGACCAACCTGCTGGCACTGAACGCTGCCATCGAGGCGGCGCGGGCCGGTGAGATGGGCCGTGGCTTTGCCGTGGTGGCCGACGAGGTGCGCACCTTGGCCCGACGCACCCAGGTGTCCACCGACGAAGTGCAGCAGATGATCCAGCGCCTGAAGCAGGGCGCGGGCACGGCGGTGTCGTCGATGCAGGCGGGGCAGCAGGCGACCGGCAATGGGGTCGAGTCCAGCCAGCGAACGGGCACGTCGCTGGGGGCGATCACCGATCAGGTGGAGCAGATCAGCGACATGAACCACCAGGTGGCCACGGCGACCGAGGAGCAGTCGGCGGTGACCGAGGAGATCAACCGCACGGTGCAGGGCATTTCCGATTTGGCGCGGCAGACGGCGGCCGAGGTGCAAGGGTGCCGCGAGGAATGCCAGGCGCTGCGCGGGTTGGCCGATGACCTGGCGCGGCAGATGGGGGGGTTCAGGCTTTAATCGGTGTTGGATTCTTCGCGGGTAAACCCGCTCCCACAAGCTGATCACTGTCCTTGAAGACGGTGCCGTACCTGTGGGAGCGGGTTTACCCGCGAATGCGGTGGATCAGGCGCCGACGATGGCGCGGATATCCGCAGCCAACTCACGTACTCGTGCCTCTTCGGTATCCCACGAACACATGAACCGTGCCCCACCACTGCCAATGAAGGTATAGAAGCGCCAGCCTTTATTGCGCAGCGCTTCGATGGCAGGTTCCGGCATCTGCAGGAACACCCCGTTGGCCTCCACCGGGAACATCAGTTCCACGCCCGGCAAGTCGCTGACCAGCGACGCCAGCAGTTGCGCACACTGGTTGGCGTGGCGGCCATGGCGCATCCAGGCGCCGTCTTCCAGCAGCCCGACCCACGGCGCCGACAAAAAGCGCATCTTCGAGGCCAGTTGCCCGGCCTGCTTGCAGCGGTAGTCGAAGTCTTCGGCCAGTTTGCGGTTGAAGAACAGGATCGCCTCGCCCACTGCCATGCCGTTCTTGGTGCCGCCAAAGCACAGCACATCGACGCCGGCTTTCCAGGTCAGCTCCGCCGGGGTGCAGCCGAGGAACGCGCAGGCATTGGTGAAGCGCGCGCCGTCCATGTGCAGGTTCAGGCCCAGCTCTTTACAGGTGGCGCTGATCGCCTTGAGCTCGTCGGGGCGGTACACCGTGCCCACTTCGGTGGCCTGGGTGAGGGTCACCACGCGGGGCTTGGGGTAGTGGATGTCCTGGCGCTTGAGCGCCACTTCGCGGATCGACTCGGGGGTGAGCTTGCCGTTGACGCTGGGTGCGGTCAGCAGCTTGGAGCCGTTGGAGAAGAACTCCGGCGCGCCGCATTCGTCGGTCTCGACGTGGGCGGTCTCGGAGCAGATCACGCTGTGGTAGCTCTGGCACAGCGAGGCCAGGGCCAGGGAGTTGGCGGCGGTGCCGTTGAAGGCGAAGAACACTTCGCAGTCGGTTTCGAACAAGTTGCGAAAGTACTCCGAGGCGCGTTCGGTCCACTGGTCGTCGCCATAGGCGCGTTCGTGGCCGTGGTTGGCCTTTTCCATCGCGGCCCAGGCTTCTGGGCAGATGCCGGAATAGTTGTCGCTGGCGAATTGTTGGTTGTTATCGGTCATGACGCCTGTCCTTTTTTACGACGCAGGCACGCACTCTAAACCATCGATTTGGCGGTTGCCTATACAAGCCTTCCGAAAGGGTTAATGGCCTGTGGGGGCGGGCTTGCCCCGCGATTGCGGCGGCCCTGAAAGAGGTTTTACCAGTACTGACGCCA
>NZ_JBMOWQ010000030.1:0-7885 GCF_049310485.1 Pseudomonas sp. GZD-209 | reverse complement strand
CCCCCCCCCCCTCCCCCCCCCCCCCCCCCACCTCCCCCCCCCCCCCCCCCCCCCCCCCCCCCCCCCCCCCCCCCCCCCCCCCCCCCGCTCCCACGAATGGTCCGCATGACGCTTTTGGGCAATGTCGTAAACGCGCCATTGCAAGGCGCGCGCAGGCATCTGTGCCCACCGGCCCGGTCATACCATCGCTGCAAAGGGTGACAAGTCCCTCTACAGACAAGAAACGATCGCTGCCGGGAGATACATGATGTTCAGCAAGCAAGACCAGATCCAGGGTTACGACGACGCACTGCTGGCGGCGATGAATGCCGAGGAACAGCGCCAGGAAGATCACATCGAGCTGATCGCCTCGGAGAACTACACCAGCAAGCGCGTGATGCAGGCCCAAGGCAGCGGCCTCACCAACAAATACGCCGAAGGCTACCCGGGCAAGCGCTACTACGGCGGCTGCGAGCACGTCGACAAGGTCGAGGCGCTGGCCATCGAGCGCGCCAAGCAGCTGTTTGGCGCCGACTACGCCAACGTGCAGCCGCACTCCGGCTCGTCGGCCAACGGCGCCGTGTACCTGGCCCTGCTGCAGGCCGGCGACACCATCCTGGGCATGAGCCTGGCCCACGGCGGCCACCTGACCCACGGCGCCAAGGTGTCGTCCTCCGGCAAGCTGTACAACGCCGTGCAGTACGGCATCGCCACCACTACCGGCCTGATCGACTACGACGAAGTCGAGCGCCTGGCCGTCGAGCACAAGCCGAAGATGATCGTCGCCGGCTTCTCGGCCTACTCCAAGACTCTCGACTTCCCACGCTTCCGCCAGATCGCCGACAAGGTCGGTGCCCTGTTGTTCGTCGACATGGCCCACGTCGCCGGCCTGGTCGCCGCCGGCCTGTACCCGAACCCGATCCCCTTCGCCGACGTGGTCACCACCACCACCCACAAGACCCTGCGCGGTCCGCGTGGCGGCCTGATCCTGGCCAAGAGCAACGAAGAGATCGAGAAGAAGCTCAACGCCGCGGTCTTCCCCGGCGCCCAGGGCGGCCCGCTGATGCACGTGATCGCCGCCAAGGCCGTGTGCTTCAAGGAAGCGCTGGAGCCTGGCTTCAAGGCCTACCAGAAGCAGGTCATCGAAAACGCCCAGGCCATGGCCCAGGTGTTCATCGAGCGTGGCTTCGATGTGGTCTCGGGCGGTACCGACAACCACCTGTTCCTGGTCAGCCTGATTCGCCAGGGCCTGACCGGTAAAGATGCCGACGCCGCCCTGGGCCGCGCGCACATCACCGTCAACAAGAACGCCGTGCCGAACGACCCGCAGTCGCCGTTCGTCACCTCGGGCCTGCGCATCGGCACCCCGGCCGTCACCACCCGTGGTTTCAAGGTCGCCCAGTGCGTGGCCCTGGCCGGCTGGATCTGCGACATCCTCGACAACCTCGGCGACGCTGACGTCGAAGCCGATGTGGCCAAGAACGTCGCCGCCCTGTGCGCAGACTTCCCTGTTTACCGCTGAGTGGAGTAAACGACCATGCAACGCTACTCGGGCTTCGGCCTCTTCAAACACTCCCTCAGCCACCACGAGAACTGGCAGCGCATGTGGCGCACGCCAACCCCTAAAAAGGTCTACGACGTGGTCATCGTCGGCGGTGGCGGCCATGGCCTGGCCACCGCCTACTACCTGGCCAAAGAGCACGGCATCACCAACGTCGCGGTGATCGAGAAGGGTTACCTGGGCGGCGGCAACACCGCCCGTAACACCACCATCGTGCGGTCCAACTACCTGTGGGACGAGTCGGCGCACCTGTACGAGCACGCCATGAAGCTGTGGGAGGGCCTGTCCCAGGACCTCAACTACAACGTGATGTTCTCCCAGCGCGGCGTGTACAACCTGTGCCACACCCTGCAGGACATCCGCGACTCCGAGCGCCGGGTCAACGCCAACCGCCTCAACGGCGTCGATGGCGAGCTGCTCAACACTGCCCAGGTCGCGGCCGAGATCCCCTACCTGGACTGCTCGAAGAACACCCGCTACCCGATCCTCGGTGCCACCGTGCAGCGCCGTGGCGGCGTGGCCCGTCACGACGCCGTGGCCTGGGGCTTTGCCCGTGCCGCCGACGCCCTGGGCGTGGACCTGATCCAGCAGACTGAAGTGATCGGCTTCCGTAAAGAGAACGGCGCCGTGATCGGCGTGGAAACCAACAAAGGCTTCATCGGCGCCAAGCGCGTCGGCGTAGTCACCGCCGGTAACTCCGGGCACATGGCCAGGCTCGCGGGCTTCCGCCTGCCGCTGGAATCGCACCCGCTGCAAGCCCTGGTATCGGAGCCGATCAAGCCGATCATCGACAGCGTGATCATGTCCAACGCCGTGCACGGCTACATCAGCCAGTCCGACAAGGGCGACCTGGTGATCGGTGCCGGTATCGACGGCTGGGTCGGCTACGGCCAGCGCGGCTCGTACCCGGTGATCGAACACACCCTGCAGGCCATCGTCGAGATGTTCCCCAACCTCTCGCGCGTGCGCATGAACCGCCAGTGGGGCGGCATCGTCGACACCTCGCCGGACGCCTGCCCGATCATCTCCAAGACTCCGGTCAAGAACATGTTCTTCAACTGCGGCTGGGGCACCGGCGGCTTCAAGGCCACCCCGGGCTCGGGCAACGTGTTCGCCGCGAGCCTGGCCAAGGGCGAAATGCACCCACTGGCCGCGCCGTTCTCCATGGACCGTTTCTACAACGGTGCGCTGATCGACGAACACGGCGCTGCTGCCGTCGCCCACTGACCCGGAGACAACCGTCATGTTGCATATTTTCTGTCCCCACTGCGGCGAGCTGCGCTCCGAAGAAGAATTCCACGCTTCCGGCCAGGCCCACATCCCGCGCCCGCTGGACCCGGCCGCCTGCTCCGACGAGGAGTGGGGCACCTACATGTTCTTCCGCGACAACCCGCGTGGCATTCACCACGAGCTGTGGGACCACGTTGCCGGCTGCCGCCAGTACTTCAACGTCACCCGTGACACCGTGACCTACGAAATTCTGGAAACCTACAAGATCGGCGAGAAGCCTCAAGTCACCGCTGCCGGCAAGCAAAGCGCGGCATCCGCGACCGCCAAGGGCCAAGGGGAAAAAGTATGAGCCAGACCTATCGCCTCGCCAGCGGCGGCCGTATCGACCGCAGCAAGGTGCTGAACTTCACCTTCAACGGCAAGACCTACCAGGGCTATGCCGGCGACAGCCTGGCTGCCGCCCTGCTGGCCAACGGCGTCGACATCGTCGGGCGCAGCTTCAAGTACTCGCGCCCACGCGGCATCATCGCCGCCGGTACCGAAGAGCCGAACGCCATCCTGCAGATCGGCTCCAGCGAAGCCACCCAGATCCCCAACGTGCGTGCCACCCAACAGGCGCTGTACGCAGGCCTGGTCGCCACCAGCACCAACGGCTGGCCGAACGTCAACAACGACGTCATGGGCATCCTCGGCAAAGTGGGCGGCAGCATGATGCCGCCGGGCTTCTACTACAAAACCTTCATGTACCCGAAATCGTTCTGGATGACTTACGAGAAGTACATCCGCAAAGCCGCAGGCCTGGGCCGTGCGCCGCTGCAGAACGATCCGGACAGCTACGACTACATGAACCAGCACTGCGACGTGCTGATCGTCGGCGCCGGCCCCGCTGGCCTGGCCGCCGCCCTGGCCGCCGCCCGCAGCGGTGCCCGGGTGATCCTGGCCGATGAACAGGAAGAGTTCGGCGGCAGCCTGCTCGACACCCGCGAAACCCTCGACGGCAAGCCCGCCGCCGACTGGGTCAACGCCGTGGTCAAAGAGCTGGAAAGCCTGCCGGAAGTGACCCTGCTGCCACGTGCCACGGTCAACGGCTACCACGACCATAACTTCCTGACCATTCACGAACGCCTCACCGACCACCTCGGCGACCGCGCCCCGATCGGCCAGGTGCGCCACCGCGTGCACCGCGTGCGTGCCAAGCGTGTGGTGCTGGCCCCTGGCGCCCACGAGCGCCCGCTGGTGTACGGCAACAACGACGTGCCGGGCAACATGCTGGCCGGTGCGGTCTCCACCTACGTGCGCCGCTACGGCGTTGCGCCGGGCCGCAAGCTGGTGCTGTCGACCAACAACGATCACGCCTACCGCGCAGCGCTGGACTGGCACGACGCCGGCCTGCAAGTGGTGGCCATCGCCGACGCTCGCCACAACCCGCGTGGTTCGCTGGTTGAAGAGGCGCGTGCCAAGGGCATCCGCATTCTCACCTCCAGCGCCGTGGTCGAGGCCAAGGGCAGCAAGCATGTCACCGGCGCCCGTGTGGCCGCCATCGATGTAAAGGCACACAAGGTCACCAGCCCAGGCGAGACCCTCGAGTGCGACCTGATCGCTACGTCCGGCGGCTACAGCCCGATCGTCCACCTGGCTTCGCACCTGGGCGGCCGCCCGGTATGGCGTGACGACATCCTTGGTTTCGTGCCGGGGGATGCCCCGCAGAAGCGCGAGTGCGTCGGCGGCATCAACGGCGTCTACGCCCTCGGTGACGTGATTGCCGATGGTTTCGAAGGCGGCGCCCGCGCTGCCACCGAGGCCGGTTTCAAGGCCACCGTCGGCACCCTGCCGAAAACCGTGGCGCGCAAGGAAGAGGCCACCGTGGCGCTGTTCCAGGTGCCGCACGACAAGGGCAGCAAAGGGCCGAAGCAGTTCGTCGACCAGCAGAACGACGTCACCGCCGCCGGTATCGAGCTGGCCACCCGTGAAGGCTTCGAGTCGGTCGAGCACGTCAAACGCTATACCGCGCTGGGCTTCGGTACCGACCAGGGCAAGCTGGGCAACATCAACGGCCTGGCCATCGCCGCCCGTTCGATCGGCATCACCATCCCGGAAATGGGCACCACCATGTTCCGCCCCAACTACACGCCGGTGACCTTCGGCGCGGTAGCGGGCCGGCACTGTGGCCACCTGTTCGAGCCGGTGCGCTTCACCGCCCTGCATGCCTGGCACGTGAAGAACGGCGCGGAGTTCGAGGACGTCGGCCAGTGGAAGCGCCCGTGGTACTTCCCTAAAGCCGGCGAGGATATCCACGCTGCCGTGGCCCGCGAGTGCAAGGCCGTGCGTGACAGCGTCGGCCTGCTGGACGCCTCCACGCTCGGCAAGATCGACATCCAGGGGCCGGACGCGCGCGAGTTCCTCAACCGCATCTACACCAACGCCTGGACCAAGCTCGACGTGGGCAAGGCCCGCTACGGCCTGATGTGCAAAGAGGACGGCATGGTCTTCGACGACGGCGTGACCGCCTGCGTCGGCGACAACCACTTCATCATGACCACCACCACCGGCGGCGCCGCCCGTGTGCTGCAGTGGATGGAGCTGTACCACCAGACCGAATGGCCGGAGCTGAAGGTGTACTTCACCTCGGTCACCGACCACTGGGCGACCATGACCCTGTCTGGCCCCAACAGCCGCAAGCTGCTCAGCGAGCTGACCGACATCGACATGGACAAGGAAGCCTTCCCGTTCATGACCTGGAAGGAAGGCAATGTCGGCGGCGTGCCGGCCCGTGTGTTCCGCATCTCGTTCACCGGCGAGCTGTCGTACGAAGTGAACGTGCAGGCCAACTACGCCATGGGCGTGCTGGAGCAGATCGTCGAGGCCGGCAAGAAGTACAACCTGACCCCGTACGGCACCGAGACCATGCACGTGCTGCGTGCCGAGAAGGGCTTCATCATCGTGGGCCAGGACACCGACGGTTCGATGAACCCGGACGACCTGAACATGAGCTGGTGCGTGGGCCGCAACAAGCCGTTCTCGTGGATCGGCCTGCGTGGCATGAACCGCGAAGACTGCCTGCGCGACAACCGCAAGCAGCTGGTGGGCCTCAAGCCGGTCGACCCCAAGGTGTGGCTGCCGGAAGGCGCCCAACTGGTGTTCGACCCCAAGCAACCGATCCCGATGGACATGGTCGGCCACGTCACCTCCAGCTACGCGGCCAACTCCCTGGGCTATTCGTTCGCCATGGGTGTGGTCAAGGGCGGCCTCAAGCGCATGGGCGAGCGGGTGTATTCGCCACAGGCCGATGGCAGCGTGATCGAGGCGGAAATCGTCTCCGCGGTGTTCTTCGATCCGAAGGGTGAGCGGCAGAACGTTTGAGGCTTTGTCTCGGGCTCTGGTTGAAATGCGGTCTCTGTGGGAGCGGGTTTACCCGCGAATGCGATGGTGGATTCACTGCCCTCTTCGCGGGTGAACCCGCTCCCACAGGATCTTCGCAGCCAGTGCCTACAGGTTCTACCTCAGGTCTTCGCGATCAACAGAATTCAAGGCAGGTAAGAAATGAGCGCTATCAACGTCTTCCAGCAAAACCCCGGCCCTGATGCCAAGGCTCAGTCGCCACTGCACCACGCCGACTTGGCCAGCCTGGTCGGCAAGGGCCGCAAGAACGCAGGCGTGACCCTGCGCGAGAAGAAATTCCTCGGCCACCTGACCATTCGTGGCGACGGCCACGACCCGGCCTTCGCCGGCGCCGTGCACAAGGCCCTGGGCCTGGAGCTGCCGGTGGCCCTGACCGTGGTCGCCAACGGCGACACCTCGCTGCAATGGATGGGCCCGGACGAGTACTTGCTGATCGTCCCCGGCGGCCAGGAAGTGGAAGTCGAGAACAAGCTGCGTGCAGCCCTCGACGGCCAGCACATCCAGGTGGTCAACGTCAGCGGCGGGCAGACCCTGCTCGAGCTGCGCGGCCCCAACGTGCGCGACGTGCTGATGAAATCCACCAGCTATGATGTTCACCCGAACAACTTCCCGGTGGGCAAGGCCGTGGGCACCGTGTTCGCCAAGTCGCAACTGGTGATCCGCCGCACCGCCGAAGACACCTGGGAGTTGATGATCCGCCGCAGCTTCTCCGACTACTGGTGGCTGTGGCTGCAGGACGCATCGGCCGAATACGGCCTGGCCATCGAAGCCTGAAGGAGTACACAGCATGAGTCGGGCACCGGACACCTGGATTCTCACTGCCGACTGCCCGAGCATGCTCGGCACCGTCGATGTGGTGACGCGTCACCTCTACGAGCAGCGCTGCTACGTCACCGAGCACCATTCCTTCGATGACCGGCTGTCGGGGCGGTTCTTCATTCGCGTGGAGTTCCGCGCCCCGGATGGCTTCGACGAGGGCGGCTTCCGGGCCGGCCTTGCCGCGCGCAGCGAAGCCTTCGGCATGGCCTTCGAGCTGACCGCACCCCATCACCGCCCCAAGGTGGTGATCATGGTGTCCAAGGCCGACCACTGCCTGAACGATCTGCTGTACCGCCAGCGCATCGGCCAACTGGCCATGGACGTGGTCGCGGTGGTGTCCAACCACCCAGACCTCGAACCCTTGGCCCACTGGCACAAGATCCCTTACTACCACTTTGCCCTCGACCCCCACGACAAGCCGGGGCAGGAGCGCAAGGTGCTGGACGTGATCGAGCAGACCGGTGCGGAGCTGGTGATCCTCGCCCGCTACATGCAGGTGCTGTCGCCCGAGCTGTGCCGCCGGCTGGACGGTTGTGCGATCAACATCCACCACTCGCTGCTGCCGGGGTTCAAGGGCGCCAAGCCGTACCACCAAGCCTACAACAAGGGCGTGAAGATGGTCGGTGCCACCGCGCACTACATCAACAACGACCTCGACGAAGGGCCGATCATTGCCCAGGGCGTCGAGGTGGTGGACCACAGCCACTACCCCGAGGACCTGATTGCCAAGGGGCGCGATATCGAGTGCCTGACCCTGGCGCGGGCGGTGGGGTATCACATTGAGAAGCGGGTGTTCCTGAACGCCAATCGCACCGTCGTTCTCTGAGCTGACCCCATCGCGGGGGGGGGGGAAGGCTCCCGCCACACTGGGGGGAGGGGGGGGGGAAACCGCTGAAT
>NZ_JBMOWQ010000029.1:0-7843 GCF_049310485.1 Pseudomonas sp. GZD-209 | reverse complement strand
CCCCCTCTGGGGGGACCCCCTCCCTCTCGTGGGGGGGGGGGGCGCCTTCTCCCCCCCCGCGATGCTTTTTGCGACAGCCCTGCGCCGCAAACAGGTATCCCTTTGTCGCAACCAGTCACTGCGACATCCCCCATCAAGCCCACAATTCCCCTCATTCCAGTAACACAGGCCGCCCATGGATGGCGGCGCTTCAACCAACGCTGCATAAATACAAATCAAGCGAGGTAAGAGCATGTCTGGCAATCGTGGAGTGGTGTATCTCGGCGCTGGCAAGGTCGAAGTACAGAAGATCGACTACCCGAAAATGCAGGACCCGCGCGGCAAGAAGATCGAACACGGCGTCATCCTCAAGGTGGTCTCCACCAACATCTGCGGCTCCGACCAGCACATGGTCCGTGGCCGCACCACTGCCCAGGTCGGCCTGGTCCTGGGCCATGAAATCACCGGTGAAATCGTCGAGCTGGGCCGTGACGTCGAGCGCCTGAAGATCGGTGACCTGGTGTCCGTGCCGTTCAACGTCGCCTGTGGCCGCTGCCGCTCGTGCAAAGAGATGCACACCGGCGTCTGCCTCACCGTCAACCCAGCCCGCGCCGGTGGCGCCTACGGTTACGTCGACATGGGCGACTGGACCGGCGGCCAGGCCGAATACGTGCTGGTGCCTTACGCCGACTTCAACCTGCTGAAACTGCCGGACCGCGACAAGGCCATGGAGAAGATCCGTGACCTCACCTGCCTGTCCGACATCCTGCCAACCGGTTATCACGGTGCCGTGACTGCCGGCGTTGGCCCAGGCAGCACCGTTTACGTAGCCGGTGCCGGCCCGGTCGGCCTGGCCGCCGCCGCGTCTGCCCGCCTGCTGGGCGCCGCCTGCGTGATCGTCGGCGACCTCAACCCGGCCCGCCTGGCCCACGCCAAGTCCCAGGGCTTCGAAGTGGTCGACCTGTCCAAGGACACCCCGCTGCACGAGCAGATCATCGACATCCTCGGTGAGCCCGAAGTGGATTGCGCCGTCGATGCCGTAGGCTTCGAGGCCCGTGGCCATGGCCACGAAGGCGCCAAGCATGAAGCGCCGGCCACCGTGCTGAACTCGCTGATGCAAGTCACCCGTGTGGCCGGCAGCATCGGTATCCCTGGCCTGTACGTGACCGAAGACCCGGGCGCAGTGGATGCTGCTGCCAAGATCGGTGCGCTGAGCATCCGCTTCGGCCTGGGTTGGGCGAAGTCGCACAGCTTCCACACCGGCCAGACCCCGACCATGAAGTACAACCGCCAGCTGATGCAGGCGATCATGTGGGACCGCATCAACATCGCCGAAGTGGTGGGCGTGCAGGTGATCAACCTCGACCAGGCGCCGGAAGGCTATGGCGAGTTCGATGCCGGCGTGCCGAAGAAATTCGTGATCGACCCGCACAAGATGTGGGGCGCGGCGTAACGGATGTGAAGTGAAAAGAGCCCCTCTTGCCGAGGGGCTTTTTCATGCCTGCTTGAGCCATGCGGCGAGGCATCGTCCAGTCCGAACTGCGCCGACAATCGGCCCGGAACAAAGGTTCAAACCCCTAGTCAAACCCCTCGTTTCCCGGCCATTCCGGCCGACGAGGTCCCTCCCGATGAAAGCATTCACCCTGGCAACCCTGATGACCCTGGCCGCAAGCCCGGTGTTCGCCTTCAACCTCAGCGACGTCGCCAACGCGGTATCCGCCACGCAAAACCAGGAGCAGGGCGCCCAGGTGCAGGCGCCTGCGGCCCAGGCCAACCTGCTCAACACCTTGGGCAGCGAGTTGAAGATCACCCCCGAGCAGGCCATCGGCGGCGCCGGGGCGATGCTGGGGCTGGCGCGCAACAACCTCAGCGGCGATGACTATGGTCAGCTGACCAAGGCCGTGCCGGGGCTGGACTTGCTGTCGGGTGCCAGTGCATTGGGCGGGTTGAGCGGCCTGGGGCAGTTGCTGGGCAACGGCAAGGCTGACTCGCCGCTGGGCAATGCGCTGGGTGGTGAGGTGCAGAACCGCAACGACCTGGATACCGCGTTCAAGGCGCTGGGCCTGGATACCGGGATGATCGGGCAGTTTGCGCCGTTGATCCTGCAATACCTGGGGCAGCAGGGAATTGCCGGGTCGTTGCTGCAGAACCTGGGGAATCTGTGGACAACGCCAGCGCCGTTGGCCCAGCCATCGGTCTAATCGCCTGACGCGGCCCCTGTGGGAGCGGGTTTACCCGCGAAGGCGGCGGCGCATTCACCCTCGCATTCGCGGGTGAACCCGCTCCCACAGGCGCTATGTTCCTTCAAACGGCTTCGGTGAAATCCACCAGGCGTACCGGCTTGCGGAAGCCCGCCGTCAGCGCCGCCAGGTAAGCCAACCCCAGGGCAAACCAGCACAACCCGATCACCAGCGTAAGCGCCGACAGGCTGGTCCACAGCCACAGGGTCAAGCCCAACCCCACCAGCGGCACCGCGCCATAGCGCAGCAACCCCTTGAGGTTGCGATGCGCGCTTTCATTCACCAGGTGCGTCTTCACCACCGCCAGGTTCACCGCCGAGAACGCCACCAGCGCGCCGAAGCTGATCAGCGAGGCCAGGGTGGCCAGGTCGATCACCAACGCCAGCAGCGAGAACGCCGACACCAGCAGGGTGGCGAATACCGGTGTGCCGAAGCGCGGCGACAGATAACCGAAGCTGCGCTGCGGCAGCACACGGTCGCGGCCCATGGTGAACAGGATGCGCGACACCGCCGCCTGCGAGGCCAGCGCCGAACCCAGGCTGCCGGCAACGAAGGCGGCGGTGAAGAAGTTGGCGAGGAACTGCCCGCCGGCCTTGAGCATCACTTCGTTGGCCGCCGCATCGGCGTTGGCGAAGTGGCTGCCCGGCAGCACCAGCTGGCTGACATAGGCCAGCACGGTGAACAACAGGCCGGCGCCCAGGGTGGTGAGGATGATCGCCCGGGGCACGTCGCGGCGGGCGTCCTTGCATTCTTCGGCCAGGGTGGAGACGGCGTCGAAGCCGAGGAACGACAGGCACAGCACCGCCGCCCCCGCCATCAACGCACCAAAGCCCGGTGCGCTGCCGTCACCGCGCAACGGCGCCAGCAAATCCACCGGCTGCCCGGCCAGGCCCTGCCACGACAGGGCGACGAACACGCCGATGAAGACAATCTGCGCGCCGACGATCAGGTTGCTGGTCTTGGCCACCGAGTGGATGCCGATCACGTTGAGCACCGTCACCAGGGCGATCGAGGCCAGCACGATGGCCCAGGCCGGGATGGCCGGGAAGGCGATGTTGAGGAACAGCCCGATCAGCAGGTAGTTGATCATCGGGATGAACAGGTAATCGAGCAGCAGCGACCAGCCGGCCAGGAAGCCCACGTTGGGGCCGAAGGCCATGTTGGTGTAGGAGTACGCCGAGCCCGCGACGGGGAAGCGCCGGACCATGAAGCTGTAGGAGGTGGCGGTGAACAGCATGGCCAGCAAGGTGACCAGGTAGGCGCCGGCAGTGCGGCCACCGGTGAGCTCGGTGACGATGCCGTAGGTGGTGAAGATGGTCAGCGGGACCATGTACACCAGGCCGAAGAACACCAGGGCGGGCAGGCCCAGGACACGGCGCAGTTGCGCGGGGGCGGAGCAAGGTTGGGTTGCCATCGATCAATCCTGGCTTTTTTGTAGTTGTGGTTGATCGATTTTTATCCACCAGGGTGGGTGGTGACAAACAAAGAGTTGCTAATGTCGATTATTAATCTGGATTTTAATCGGGGTTTCGCGGTGATTTGGTGGGCCCTATCGGGGGGGGGGGGGGGAGCCCCAAAAACCAACCCGATAGGGGTGGGGGGGGGAGGGTCGGCAAGGTATTCTGCGCATAAGCCCCTCTCGAAGGTTGGTGGGTGTTTTTGTGGTCCCCTCCCCCCCCCCGCGATGGTTTCAACGCATCTCTGCCCGCAGTTCCTCGATCCGCTGGTCTTTCTCCACCCACAGCTGGTTCACCCAGCTCTGCACTGCCTGGCGAAACTCCGGATCGTTCTCGTAATCCCCCGCGCACAGCGCAGGGTCCAGCTCACGCACGCGAATGTCGATGATCACCCGGCTGATGCTGCCATTAAGCAGCTCCCAGAACCCCGGGGCCTTGTTGCCCGGGTAGACGATGGTCACGTCCAGCAACGCATCGAGCTGTTCGCCCAGCGCCGCCAGCACAAAGGCCACGCCGCCGGCCTTGGGCTTGAGCAGGTGGCGGTAGGGCGACTGCTGCTGGGCATGCTTGGCCTGGGTGAAGCGGGTGCCTTCGAGGTAGTTGACCACGGTCACCGGCTGGCGCTTGAACAGCTCGCAGGCGGCCTTGGTGATTTCCAGGTCCTTGCCCTTGAGCTCCGGGTGCTTCTCGAGGAAGGCCTTGCTGTAGCGCTTCATGAACGGGTAGTCCAGCCCCCACCAGGCCAGGCCCAGCAGCGGTACCCAGATCAGCTCCTTCTTGAGGAAGAACTTGAAGAACGGCACGCGGCGGTTGAGGCTTTCGATCAGCGCGGGGATGTCGACCCAGGTCTGGTGGTTGCTGATGCACAGGTACGAGGTGTCCTGGCGCAGGGTGTCGACGCCGCGCACCTCCCATTGGGTGGGGATGCACAGGGCGAAGATGGCCTTGTCGACTTCCGACCAGCTTTCGGCCATCCACATCACCCCGGCGGAGGCATAGTCGCGCCCGCGCCCGGGCAGCACCAGCTTGAGCAGGGCGAAAACCAGCAGCGGGCCGATCATCACCAAGGTGTTGAGCAGCAGCAGGGTGGTGGTGAGCAGGCCAGTCAACAGGCGACGCATAAGGGAACTCGTGTTGTGTAAAAAGTACGGGCGGCAATGATAAGCAGCCCGGGGGCCTACGCCAAACGTCGTACGTCCATTAAGTGGCACAAATGTTTCACATTGTGTTGTTTAACCTGTGGCAACGAACCTATCCTGCCCGCGCAGTCTAAGCACTGACCCCTCTCAAGGAAGCCTGCCCCGTGAAACCCTTGCTTGCCCTGCTGTCCCTGCTGGCGTTGCCGGTCATGGCCGCCGAGCCCACGCTCTACGGCCGTTACGAGAACATCAAGTTGCCGGAGATCGGCGAAACCCTGAAAGCCAAGATGGATACCGGTGCCTACACCGCGTCGTTGTCGGCCAAGGATATCGAGCTGTTCACCCGTGACGGCAAGGAGTGGGTGCGCTTTCGCCTGGCGACCAAGGACGCCGATGGCAAGGTCTACGAGCATGAAGTTTCGCGCATCAGCAAGATCAAGAACCGCGCCGACGAGGACGAGGAGGGCGATGCCCCCGAGCTGTCCCGCCGCCCGGTGGTCGACCTGGAGCTGTGCCTGGGTGACGTGAAGCGCACCGTGGAGGTCAACCTGGTCGATCGCAGCAACTTCAACTATCCGTTGCTGATCGGCGCCAAGGCCTTGAAGAAGTTCAAGGCGGCAGTGAACCCGGCGGAGAAATTCACCGCGGGTAAGCCGAGCTGCTGATCCGATAGGCCATCTGTGGGAGCGGGCTTGCCCCGCGATAGCGTCAGGCCAGACGACGCCATCGCGGGGCAAGTCGGAGCGCCGAACCGCCGCTCCCACGATTGCGCACTCACAGGCCTATGCTGCAAAGTCCAGCCTCCCACCCAGCAAGGCCGGACGCCATGCCTCACATCCTCATCGTCGAAGACGAATCCGCCATCGCCGACACCCTGGTCTACGCCCTGCAAGCCGACGGCCACAGCACCGAATGGGTGACCCTGGGCAGTGCCGCGCTCGAGCAGCAACGCCTGCGCCCGGCGGACCTGGTGATCCTCGACATTGGCCTGCCGGACATCAGCGGCTTCGAAACCTGCCGCCAGCTGCGCCGCTTCACCGAGGTGCCGGTGATGTTCCTCAGCGCCCGCGACGCCGAGATCGACCGCGTGCTGGGCCTGGAAATCGGTGCCGACGATTACGTAGTCAAACCGTTCAGCCCGCGCGAAGTGGCGGCCCGGGTAAGGGCGATCCTCAAGCGCATGGCGCCACGCAGCGAGCCGGCCACCGACAGCGCGCCGTTCCAGCTCGACAGCCTGGCCATGCGTATCGTCTATCGCAGCCAGGCGCTGGCGCTGACCCGCCACGAATTCCGCCTGCTGCAATGCCTGCTCGAACAACCGCGGCGGGTGTTCAGCCGCGAACAATTGCTCGATGGCCTGGGCGTGGCCTCGGACGTGGGCTACGAACGCACCATCGACAGCCATATCAAGAGCCTGCGCGCCAAGCTGCGCCAGGTGGCTGCCGACGCCGAACCGATCCAGACCCACCGCGGCCTGGGCTACAGCTACAGCCCGGAGCACGCCTGATGCGCCTGGGGATTCGCATCTTCCTGGTGTACTTCCTGTTCGTCGGGCTGGCCGGTTATTTTCTGCTCAATACCGTGCGCGAACAGATTCGCCCGGTGGTGCGCCAGTCCTCCGAGGAAACATTGGTCGACACTGCCAACCTGCTGGCGGAAATCCTCCATGACGACGTCAAGCACGGCACCCTGAACCAGAGCCGCCTGTCGCAGGTGCTGCAGTCCTACGGCGAGCGCCGCCCCAGCGCGCAGATCTGGGGGCTGGCGAAGAACCAGGTCAGCCACCGCATCTATGTCACCGACGCCAAGGGCATCGTGTTGCTCGATTCCAGCGGCCAGGCCCTGGGCAAGGACTATTCGCGCTGGAACGATGTCTACCTCACCCTGCGCGGGCAGTACGGCGCGCGCTCCACCCGCAGCGACCCGGACGACGAAAGCACCTCGGTGATGCACGTGGCGGCGCCGATCCTCGATGACGGGCAGATCATCGGCGTGGTGACGGTGGCCAAACCCAACAGCTCGCTGCAACCCTACATCGACCGCTCCGAACAGCGCCTGCTGACCCTCGGGCTGGGGTTGATCGTGCTCGGCCTGTTGGTCGGCGCGGCGCTGTCGTGGTGGCTGACCCGCTCGCTGCGCCGGCTCACCCACTATGCCCAGGCGGTCAGCGAAGGCGAGCGCGCCGCCTTGCCGCACTACAAGGGCGGCGAGCTGCAGCAGCTGGCCACGGCGGTGGAGCGCATGCGCACGCAACTGGAAGGCAAGGCCTATGTCGAGCGCTACGTGCACACCCTTACCCATGAGCTGAAGAGCCCGCTGGCGGCGATCCGCGGCGCCTCGGAGCTGCTCCAGGGCGCCATGCCGGATGAGCAGCGGGCGCGCTTCGCCGGCAATATCGAGCGTGAGAGCGAGCGCCTGCAGCAGATGATCGAGCGCCTGCTCAACCTGGCCCGGGTCGAGCAGATGCAGGCGCTGGAGGACGAACAGCAAGTGGCGTTGGCGGCGCTGGTCGATGAACTGCTGCTGGCCCATGGGGCGCGTATCGACAATGCCGGCTTGCAGGTGCGCCAGCGGGTGCCGGTGGATATGCGCCTGTGGTGCGACCCGTTCCTGATGCGCCAGGCGCTGGCCAACCTGTTGGACAACGCCCTGGACTTCACCCCGCTGGGCGGCGCCTTGCTGTTCGAGCTGGAGCGCGAGGGCGAGCGGGTGGCGCTGAGCCTGTTCAACCAGGGGCAGGCGATTCCCGAGTACGCGCTGGGGCGGGTGAGCGAGCGGTTCTATTCGCTGCCAAGGCCGGATACCGGGCGCAAGAGCACCGGGCTGGGGTTGAACTTCGTCGCCGAGGTGATGCAGCTGCATGGCGGCTCGCTGGCGGTGGACAACGTGCCAGGCGGGGTGCGGGTGAGGTTGTGGCTGCCGGCGCGGCGCCTGAGCTGACGCGTGGGAGCGGGCTTGCCCCGCGATGAGGCCCGATCAGGCAGTGACGTTGCCCGGGTTGGCCTCATCGCGGGGCAAGCCCGCTCCC
>NZ_JBMOWQ010000028.1:0-3111 GCF_049310485.1 Pseudomonas sp. GZD-209 | reverse complement strand
GCGGGATCTCCGCCCTCTCCCACCCCCCCCCCCCCCCCCCCCCCCCCCTCCTCCCCCCCCCCCCCCCCCCCCCCCCCCCCCCCCCCCCCCCCTCCCACGCAGTGTGTCGCCGTCCCTGCAATCTCCACACAATCTCCACATTCCCTCCCTGAGGGCTCCACGCAGCGGGCAGACACTGGCCCCATCGCACACGGAGCCTCACCCATGAACAAGACCCTCGGATTCAAGCTCGGCACCATCGCCGTGCTGATCCTGCTGTTACTCATCCCGCTATTCATGATTGGCGGCCTCATCGACGAACGGCAGAGCCTGCGTGACGATGTGTTGCGCGATATCGCCCGCAGTTCCAGCTTCGAGCAGCAGATCAGCGGCCCGATGGTGGTGGTGCCCTACCGTAAGTACGAACGCCGCTGGATCGAAAAGGACGGCCAGAGCGTTCAGGAAACCTACACCCTCAATGGCAACCTGTACTTCCTGCCGGAAACCATGGATGCCGACATCGGCGTGGAGACCGAGCTGCGCGCCCGTGGCATCTACCAGGCCCGGCTGTTCCACGCCAAGGGCAGCATCAAGGGCCGTTTCAAGCTGCCCGAGCGCTGGGGCATCGACAAGGACTACGATGACTACCGCTTCGACAAGCCGTACCTGGTGGTGGGCATCAGCGATATCCGCGGCATCGAGAGCGGCCTGGAGCTGAAGTTCGACGACCAGCAACTGGCCTTCGAGGCCGGCACCGGGTTGGACTGGATGCGCGCCGGGGTGCATGTGCCGCTGCCGCAGCTCGATGGCCAGCAGGCACGGGCCTTCGACTATGGCTTTGACATCGCCCTGCAGGGCACCGGCCAGCTGCATGTGCTGCCGGTGGGCCGCAGCAGCAGCGTGGCCATGCGCGCCAACTGGCCGCACCCCAGCTTCATCGGCAGCTACCTGCCGACTCGTCGCGACATCGACGACACCGGCTTCACCGCCCACTGGCAGACCTCGTTCTTTGCCACCAACCTGGAAGACGCTCTCGACCAGTGCGTCAGCCCGCAGTCATGCAACGTGTTCCTGGGCACCACCTTTGGGGTGAGCTTCGTCGATCCGGTGGACCAGTACCTCAAGAGTGAGCGGGCGATCAAATATGCGCTGCTGTTCATTGCCCTGACCTTCGCCGGCTTCTTCCTGTTCGAGGTGCTCAAGGGCCTCAGCGTGCACCCGGTGCAGTACATCCTGGTAGGCGTGGCCCTGGCGTTCTTCTACCTGTTGCTGCTGTCGCTGTCGGAGCACCTGGGGTTTGGCCTGGCCTATGGGCTGTCGGCGTCGGGGTGTGTGCTGCTGATCGGCTTCTACCTGGCGCATGTACTGCGCAGCCTGGGGCGCGGGGTGGGCTTTGCGGCGGGGCTGGCGGCGTTGTACGCGATGCTCTATGGGCTGCTCAGTGCCGAGGACTATGCGCTGCTGATGGGCTCGCTGCTGTGCTTTGGTTTGCTGGGGGTGTTCATGGTGCTGACCCGTCGGCTGGACTGGTCGCGGGTGGGGAGGTTGGGATGAGGGAGGATAGAGAGGTTGGGCGCTGGTTGGCCCTGAGGATTGGACTGCTGTTTCCTGTAAGACCGAGGTGAATCCATCGCGGGGCAAGCCCGCTCCCCCACCACCCCCACCACCGCCGAGGCGAGGGAGGGGGAGGATCTGCTCCCAAGAGTTGGATTGGTATCCTACTTTTGGGAGCAGTCCACTTCGTGGGAGCGGGCTTGCCCCGCGATAGGGCCCGGTCAGGCTACCGGCGTTGTAGCAACCATCGAAGGCCGCTTCGACACCTCGGCATACCATGCCGCCAGTCCTGGCTGGCGCTCACGCCATCCGAAATCAGGCTGGCGCAGGTCCAGATACCCCAACGCACAAGCCACGCCAATCGCCGCCAGGTCGAAGCCCGAAGCCAGCTCCGCCAGGTGCTCCTGTTCAAGGTTGGCCAGGCTGCGACGGATCTTCTCGCCCTGTGCCTGGACCCAGCCGTCCCACTGCTTGTCGGCCGGGCGCAGGAAGGTTTCGTAGCGAGTACCCACCGCGGCATCCATGATCGCGTCGGCCTGGGAGGCCAGGGTCAGCCGGCGCCAGCGCGCCGAGCCTTCGCGGGGCAGCAGCGGGTTGCCGACATGGCGGCTGTCGAGGTACTCGCAGATCACCCGGCTGTCATGCAGCACGCTGCCGTCGTCCAGGCGCAGGGCCGGGATCTTGCCGATCGGGTTGCCCTGGTTGAGCTGCTCGTCACCGCTCACCGGGCTGATGTTCACGCCTTGCAGGGTGACGTCGCCCAGTTGCCCGGTCTCGTGCAGCACCACCATGACCTTGCGCACGAACGGCGACAACGGCGAATGGAACAGGATCATGGCTCAGTTACCTTGCAGGCTGGGTGGCAGGCACACGCCCAGGCCGCCGATACCGCAATAGCCGTCGGGGTTCTTGGCCAGGTACTGCTGGTGGTAGGCCTCGGCGAAGTACACGGTCGGTGCCTGGTCGATCTCGGTGGTGATCTCGCCGAAGCCGGCCTTGCCCAGTTCGGCCTGGAAGGCATCGCGGCTGGCCTTGGCCTCAATCAGTTGCTGCGGCGAGGTGCAGTAGATGGCCGAGCGGTACTGGGTGCCGATGTCGTTGCCCTGGCGCATGCCCTGGGTCGGGTTGTGCAGCTCCCAGAACATCGCCAGCAGTTCGCGGTAGCTGACCCGGTCCTTGTCGAACACCACCAGCACCACTTCGGTGTGGCCGGTCAGGCCCGAGCAGACTTCTTCGTAGGTGGGGTTGGGGGTGAAGCCGCCGGCATAGCCGACCACGGTGCTGACCACGCCTTCGCGCTGCCAGAAGCGGCGCTCGGCGCCCCAGAAGCAGCCCAGGCCGAAGATGGCGAAGTCGATGCTGCCCTCGAAGAACGGGCCGAGCAGCGGGGTGCCTTCGAACACGTAGTGGAACTCGGGCAGGGTCATCGGGGTTTCGCGGCCAGGCAGGGCCTGTTCTGCGGTGGGCAGGACGTTTTTGTTCACCAGGATTTCCGAACGCAGGGTCATGGCCGTTCCTCTGTGTTTTTCAGTGGGATAGGTGTTGGCCCCATCGCGGGGCAAGCCCGCTCCCACGCCG
>NZ_JBMOWQ010000027.1:0-167275 GCF_049310485.1 Pseudomonas sp. GZD-209 | reverse complement strand
GCCCCGCGATAGCGTCAGACCAGGTGCCACGATCGCCTGGTAGGGCGCTATCGCGGGGCAAGCCCGCTCCCACGACTTCGCTCCCACAGGGCTTTTGCGTTGCTTCAGTGTTGAAAATCAAAAAAACAAATAAAAGGAAAACCCCGTGGCCGCTGATATCCAAGACAGCCGCTCCGCTCGCTTTGCCCTGCGCTGCTCCAACTGGGCCGAACGCTGGTTCCCCGACTCCTGGGTGTTCGCCGCCCTGGCCGTGATGCTGGTGTGCCTGGGCGCGCTGGTGATGGGCGGCAAGCCCACCGACACCGCCAAGGCCTTCGGCGATGGCTTCTGGAGCCTGATCCCGTTCACCATGCAGATGGCCTTCGTGGTCATCGGCGGTTATGTGGTGGCCAGCTCGCCACCTGCCGCGCGGCTGATCGACCGCCTGGCGCGGCTGCCGAAAAACGGCCGTTCGGCCGTTTGCTGGGTGGCGCTGATCTCGATGCTCGCCTCGTTGCTCAACTGGGGCCTGTCGCTGGTGTTCGGCGGCCTGCTGGTGCGCGCCCTGGCTCGTCGCACCGACTTGAAGATGGATTATCGCGCCGCCGGTGCCGCTGCCTACCTGGGGCTCGGCGCAGTATGGGCACTGGGGCTGTCGTCGTCGGCGGCGCAGTTGCAGGCCAACCCGGCCAGCCTGCCGCCGTCGATCCTGTCCATCACCGGGGTGATCCCGTTCACCGAAACCATCTTCCTCTGGCAGTCCGGGGTCATGCTGGCGGCGCTGGTGATCGTCTCGCTGGTGATCGCCTATGCCACCGCACCGGGGCCGAACAGCGCGCGCAGTGCGCAAGACTGCGGCGTCGACCCCAGCTTCAGCGCACCGCCGGCGCCGCAGCGCACGCGCCCGGGCGAGTGGCTGGAGTACAGCCCGATCCTGATCCTGCTGCTGGTGGCCCTGGCCGGCGGCTGGCTGTACCAGGAGTTCGCCACCAAGCCTGCGATCACCGCGATTTCCGGGCTGAACACCTACAACCTGCTGTTCATCATGCTCGGCGCCTTGCTGCACTGGCGCCCGCGCAGCTTCCTCGATGCCGTGGCCCGCGCGGTGCCGACCACTACCGGGGTGCTGATCCAGTTCCCGCTGTACGGTTCGATCGCCGCCATCCTCACCCAGGTCAAGGGTGTCGACGGTGCGACTCTGGCCCACCACATCTCGGTGTTCTTCACCCAGATCGCCACCCATGACACCTACGCGTTGTTGATGGGGGTGTACTCGGCGGTGCTGGGCTTCTTCATCCCGTCCGGCGGTGGCAAGTGGATCATCGAGGCGCCCTACGTGATGCTGGTGGCCAACGACCTGCAGTACCACCTGGGCTGGGCGGTGCAGATCTACAACGCCGCCGAGGCGCTGCCGAACCTGATCAACCCGTTCTACATGCTGCCGCTGCTGGGCGTGCTGGGCCTGAAAGCGCGCGACCTGATTGGCTTCTCGTTCGTCCAGCTGCTGGTGCATGTGCCGCTGGTGCTGGTGCTGCTGTGGGCGCTGGGTACGACCTTGCAGTACGTGCCGCCCGTGATGCCGTAAGGCTCGGGTAGTGCCAGGGAAGGGCGGTCAGGTACCGCCCTTTTTTACGTTTCGATGACATATCGATAACGATTCGCATGTGCGATTCGTTTTCATGTGAATGCCGCCCGGTCGGCAGCCAAGGACTTTCATCGAAACGAACAAGGAGACAGGCAGCGATGTTCGCGCCCATCAGCCGTTCCATGGCCCTTACCCTGGGCCTGTGTGCCACCGCCGTCAGCCCGTTTGCGCAGGCAGAAGAGACCGAACAGCGGTCCGACGACAACGTGCTGGAACTCGGCACCACCGAGATTCTCGCCCAGGGCCTGGGCAGCACCACCGAGCACAGCGGCTCCTACACCACCGGCAGCATGAGCGCAGCGACGCGCCTGAACCTGTCGATCAAGGAAACCCCGCAATCGGTCTCGGTGCTGACCCGTCAGCAGCTCGACGACTTCCAGCTCGACACGCTCTCCGAAGCCATGACCCATGTCACCGGTGTCACCGTGCAGCGCAACGACTCCGAGCGGCCGATTTATTATTCGCGGGGCTATTCGATCAACAACTTCCAGATCGATGGGATGCTCAATACCTTCTCGAGCCTCAAGTCCGATTCGGACACCATCATCTACGACCGTATCGAGGTGGTGCGTGGTGCCACCGGCTTGACCACCGGGGCGGGCGACCCGTCCGGGACCATCGCCATGGTGCGCAAGCGCCCGACCTCGCAGCTGGCGATCAGCACTGGTGCCAGTGCCGGCAGCTACGACAACTACCACGGCTACCTCGACGTCGGCGGACCGCTGGGCCTTGAAGGGCGCCTGCGCGGGCGCACGGTGCTGGCCTACCGTGACAGCCAGTCGTTCATGGACAAATATGCCAGCCAGCGTGAGGTGGCCTACGGCATCCTCGAAGCCGACCTGACTGACAGCACCGTGCTTGCAGTGGGCTACGACTACCAGAACAAGCACGTACAAGGGGCCTCCTGGGGCACCGTGCCGTACTGGAACGCCACTGGCGGCAAGGCCGACCTGCCGCGCTCGACCAACCTGGCCGCGCCCTGGTCGTCCTGGCCGTTGAAAGACCAGACGGTGTTCGCCACCCTCGACCAACGCCTGGCCAACGACTGGCTGCTCAAGCTCGCCTATACCCATCGCGAGTCCGACAGCGATGGCAAGGTGTACTACGGCGGCAACGGTTTCCCCGCCGCCGACCGCAGCGGCATGAATGCCTGGTATCAGCATTTCAGCGGCGAAGAGCAGATGGACGCCATCGACTTCAACCTGGCAGGCCCTTACCAGCTGTTCGGCCGTAGCCACGACTTCATGGTCGGTTATGGTGAATCCGAGCGGCGCAACACGTCGCCTTACTTCATCAGAGGGCCACTGCCCGACGGTTACCAGAAGATCCTGGACTGGAAGTACATGAGCAGCATCGCCAAGTTCCAGGATATCGATACCGGGCTCGATGAATCGCGTGACTCCACCAAACAGAAGGCCGGCTACATCGCCACCCGGCTCAACCCCACCGACCGCCTACACTTTGTGCTCGGCAGCCGCTATGGCAGCTGGCAGACAGAAAGCCGCGAGTGGTCGTACGACGAGGCGCAGAATGGCACCGAACTGACGCCCAGCAAGCAGACCCAGAACGATCAGTGGACGCCGTATGCCGGGGTGCTGTACGACCTTACCGAGCAGTACACCGTCTATGCCAGCTACACCGACATCTTCAACCCGCAGTCGGTACGTGACAAAAACCGCCAGTACCTCGAACCCATCGTCGGCAAGGTCTACGAAGTGGGCGTCAAAGGCAGCCTGATGGACGACCGGCTCAACCTCAGCAGCGCGGTGTACCGCAGCAAACAGGACAACGTCGCCGAGCAGGACGATTCGGTACCGCCCAACGGCAACGAGGTGTTCTACAAATCCGGCGGCAAGGGCAACGTCGTCGAAGGCTTCGAGGCCGAGATTGCCGGCGAAGTGCGCCCCGACTGGCAAATGAGCCTGGGCTACAGCTACACCCACGCGGCCAACGCCGACAAGCAGCGCAAGAACCCCGAGCAGCCGCTGAACCTGGTGCGCTTCTCGACCACCTACAAGTTGACGCCGGCGTTGACCGTGGGTGGCACCCTGGACTGGCAGAGCGATACCCACAAGCAGGCCAACCGGCCAGTGGGTCGGGCGGCGAACGGTTCGATCATCACGGTGCGCGACGAGATCAGCCAGAAGGCCTTCTCGGTGGTGGGGCTGATGGCGCGGTATCAGTTCGACGAACACCTGTCGGCTTCGCTGAACGTGAAGAACCTGTTCGACGAGCACTATTACAACAACCTGGGCTTCTATAACGGGGTGTATCACGGCGAGCCACGGACGATGATGGTCAGCCTGGACTGGAAACTCTAGGCTCTGTACGAAAAGTATGGTCATCCATCGTTGTGGGAGCGGGCTTGCCCCGCGATCTGCAGCAACGCCTGAATTCGCGGCGTCTTTGACACTATTCGATATCGAGTACAGGAGCGCTTCGCGCTCCATCGCGGGACAAGCCCGCTCCCACAAAACTTTTCGTACAGAGCCTAGTAAGTGGGCTTTACCTTGCGTGTTAGCGTTCTTTTGATGCGAGGGTGATCCGGCATGTTGTATTTGCAGCATCGAGTGCTTTGACCTTCTACTATTTGCTCACCGAGCAACCGGCCGCTGGTGGGATTCGCTATGAAGGAGCTTCAATGAACAAGGTTTCGGCGTGCCTGAGCTCTCTGCTCGTGCTCTTGTTGGCGGGCTGCTCCGGCATCCCTTCGCAGCCCTATCAGGAACCGTCGGGTTTGGTACCTACCGCACGCATGCGGGTGATCAGCAACTCGGATGTCTTCGGTGACAGCGTCACCGGCCGCTGTGCACCCAACTTGCGCCACCAGATGGTCCAGGCCGGGCGCTTCTCGGCGGGGCGAGCACTGGAAAACTATCCGCAGTTTCCAAAGGCTCCGGCCCAGCTGGGTATGCCCAAGCGGCTGTCGCCGCCGTTGCTCAGCCTGACGCCGACCGTGCGCATGGCCGAAGGCCGGCTTGAAGAAGTGGTGGCCGAGTACCGGGTACCAACCTCGGCGCCGTTCCAGCTTGCGACCTTGGGAGCCGGTGCGGGTACGCCGTTGGGCAGGGGGATCTACTGCGACGAAGAGGCCAGGGTCTACAACCTGCAGGCGGGGCGCGACTACGAGGTAACCATCGGTATGGGCGCCATCGGCCAGGGCGACAATGCCCGCCTGGCCTGCCGTTTCGATGTGCGCGAGCTGACCTCGATCGGCCAGGGTGAAATGATGATGCCGGTGCCGCTGACGGGCAGCGCCCCGCCGAGGAAACTGTGCGACTGAAGCCTGCGCCGAGGTGATGCGAGCAGGAGCGGGGTACGCTTCACCGCATGGGTGGAGCGCACCCGGCCACGATCATTTCAGCTGTCGCAGCTCATCCAGCAACCCTTGCAGTTTCACCCGGTTCGGTTCATCCAGGCCGAACACCGGCCGCCGTGGCTCGCCCACCGGCAGCCCGGTCATGCCCAGCCCGGCCTTGATGGTCGCCGGCAAGCCACCCTTGAGGATGAAATCCAGCAACGGCAACTGGCGGTAGAACAGCGCCCGGGCCTGGGCAAGATCGCCGGCCAGCACCGCCTGGTACAGCTGCTGGTTCAGCGCGGGGATCAGGTTGGCCGCGGCCGTGCACCAGCCCTTGGCTCCGGCAACGAAGGCCTCCAGCGCCAACGGGTTGCAGCCGTTGTAGAACGGCACCTGGCCCTCGCCGAGCAGCTGCAGCTTGTGCATGCGCTGGATGTCCCCGGTGCTCTCCTTGACCATGGTGACGTTGTCCACCTCGCGCACGATGCGCAGGATCAGCTCCACCGGCATGTCGGTGCCGCTGGTGGCGGGGTTGTTGTAGAGCATGATCGGGATATCGATGGCCGCGCCGATGGCGCGGTAGTGCTGGAGGATCTCGGCTTCGCTGAGCTTCCAGTACGCCGCTGGCAGCACCATCACCGCATCGGCGCCGTGTTGCTGGGCGAAGCGCGCACGGCGCACGGCACCCGCGGTGGTCAGGTCAGAGACGCTGACGATGCTCGGCACGCGCTTGCCGATGCGCTCCAGGCTGTACTGGGCGACCTGTTGCCATTCGCTGTCGCTGAGGTAAGCGCCTTCGCCGGTGCTGCCCAGCGGGGCGATCACTTGCACGCCGCCGTCGATCAGGCGGTCGATGGATTGGCCCAGGGCGGGCAGGTCGAGCTGCTCGCCGTCGTGGCTGAAGGGGGTGATGGTGTAGCCGATGATGCCGTGGAATTGAGTGGTCATTCTAAATAGCTCCGCAAGCAAGGCAGTGTAGGGTCAGGCGAGGCAATCGGCGTGCTGGCGCAGGGCCTGCCGGGCGTAGTAGTTGAACGCGGCGCCATGGCGCTTGGGCCGGTCGATCCAGTCGTGGGCGTCGCGGCCAAGCTCGGGGGCGATCGGTTTGATGGCGCCGGCAGCCATGGCCAGCAGTTGCAGGCGCGCGGCGCGCTCGATCAGCTGGGCGTAGACACAGGCCTGCTCGATGCTGGCGCCGGTGGACAACTGGCCGTGGTGCGAGAGCAGGATGGCGCGCTTGTCGCCCAGGGCGGCGCTGATGATTTCGCCTTCTTCGTTGCCCACCGGCACGCCGGGCCAGGCTTCGAGGAACGCGCAGTCTTCGTACAACGGGCACAGGTCCATGTGCGACACCACCAACGGCACTTCGAGCATCGACAGCGCGGCGACGTGGGTGGGGTGGGTGTGGATGATGCAGTTCACATCCGGGCGGGCGCGGTACACCCAGCTGTGGAAACGGTTGGCCGGGTTGGGCATGCCCTGGCCTTCCAGCACCTCGAGGTCTTCGTTGACCAGCAGCAGGTTGCTGGCGGTGATCTCGTCGAAGCCCAGACCCAACTGCTGGGTGTAGAAGGTGCCAGGTTGCGGGCCACGGGCGCTGATCTGCCCGGCCAGGCCCGAGTCGTGGCCATTGTCGAACAGAATTCGGCAGGTCAGGGCCAGCTTTTCGCGCACAGTCCACGTATTATCCGCGAGCGAGCCTTGCATCTGCGTCAGTGCCTTTTGCACCAGTTGGTCTTTGCTGTGTGTCAGGGTGTTGGCCATGGGGAGTGATCCTCTGTGGCGTGATGGTGGATGTCTCGGCTGGCCCGCCCCCTTGCTTTCGACGGTGGAGGGGCGGTCCATCAGATGACACAAATAATCCTATATGACACAAAGTGTCATTAGCAAGTGCGTTTGTCCGGGAAAGCCGCTTCACATGTCTATCCGACTGAAATTGCTGCGCAAGAAACTGGGGATCACCCTTGAGGTGCTGGCTGAAAAATCCGGCATGACCAAGAGCTACCTGTCCAAGGTCGAGCGTGGCCTGAATACGCCGTCGATCGCCGCCGCGCTGAAACTGGCGCGGGCGCTGAACGTCAATGTCGAGGAGCTGTTCGACGGCGAGCAGGAAGGCCAGGCGCGCTATAGCCTGGTACGTCGCGGCGAGCGCCAGGCGCTGGTCGGCAACGGCCAGGGGCCGGGTTACGCGGTGCTCACCTCCCAGGTTGGCCAGCGCAGCCTGTTGCCGTTCTTGATCCAGCCCCCCACCGAGTTCACTGATCCGACCTTCAAGGAGCACGAGGGCGAGGAGTTCTTGTTCGTCCACGAGGGCCAGGTGGAGGTGGACTTCATGAGCGAGCGGGTGCTGCTGGAGGCGGGCGACGCCCTGCATTTCAACGCCCAGACCCCACACCGCCTGCGCTCCGTGGGCGAACGCCAGGCCCAGTTGCTGGTGGTGGTGCAGGGCGGGGAAGGGTGAGGGCAGGGCGATGATCGAGGCCTCGCGGTTTTGGCGTGACCCTGCCTTGCCGTTTGTCGAGGCCCGGCGCGTGGGGGATGGGCGCCAGGTGTGCTATGCCGCGCATTCCCATGAGAGCTTTTCGATCGGTGTGATCACGGGCGGGCGCAGCAGCTACCTCACGGGGGATGCCCGGCATGAGATCAGCGCTGGCAGCACCGTGTTGATGAACCCTGGCGTGGTCCATACCTGCAACCCGATCCAGGGGGAGCCCTGGTCGTACCTGATGCTGTTCGTCGACCTGCCGTGGCTGCAGCAGCATGGCTTTACCCTGCCGGAGGTGACGCTCAGCACCTCGTCGGGGTTATACGGTCGGTTGCTTGAAGTGTTTGCCGGCCTGTTCGACGACCAACCGGCCTCTGCCAAGGAGGCGCTGCTGGTTGCATTCTTCGCAGCGCTGCCTGGCTTTTTCGATGAGCGAACAGGCCAGCGCAGGGCGGAGCATCCGCGGCTGGAAATGGCTGCCGCGTTCATCCGCGCCCATCGTCTGGATCCGCTGACCCTCGAAGACATCTGCAGTGCCGTGGGGCTTTCCCGGGCCTACCTGATTCGCGCTTTCGGCAAGCGTTTCGGGCTGACACCCCACGGCTATCTGCTCGACCAGCGGGTGCAGCACGCCCGTGCCCAACTGCGCCTGGGCCGGCCGATTGCCGAGGTGGCGCTGGAGGCCGGGTTTGCCGACCAGGCGCATCTGCAACGGGCGTTCAAGCGCCACCTGGCGGCGACGCCGGGGCATTATCGGGCGGGGTGAGGCAGGGCGCTCAATGGCAACCCAATCGCGGGGCAAGCCCGCTCCCACGCAAGACCGCAGAGTGGGGGGCGGGCTTGCGTGGGAGCGGGCTTGCCCCGCGATGCGGTCGTGACGGGTATTCAACCTGCCAGCAGATACCCCGCACTCGCCACCAACAACAGCGCCAACCCGCGATTGAACAAGCGCAACCGCCTTGGCTCCCCCAGATACTGCCGAATCACACTTCCGGCCCACGCCCAACTGGCCACCGAGACAAAACAGATTGGCCCATAGATCCAGGTGAACAGCCACAACAGTTGCTGCTCGCCAGCGGTATAGGCACCCACCCCGGCCACTGCCGCCAACCAGGCCTTGGGGCTCAGCCACTGCATGGCCGCGCCGTGCCAGGCAGTCGGTGCCTGTTGTTCAGCGTCGGCCTGCAATTGGCCATCGTCACTGGCCAGCTTCCAGGCCATGTACAGCAAAAACAGCACGCCACCCCACAGCAACAAGTGCTGCAGCCACGGCCAGCGCAGCAGCAGCTCATGCAGGCCCAGGCCGGTGAGCACCAACAGCAGGCAGAAACCCAGGGTGGCGCCGGCGGCGTGCCCGAGGCTGGCGCGCAGGCCGTGACGGGCGCCGCTGCCCAGCGCCACGATATTGACCGGGCCTGGGGAAATGGAAGCCGCCAAGGCGAAGGCGGCCATCGACAGGGACAAGCTCATGCGCAGATTCCTTGCAACAATGGAGTGCCGCCATACTCGACGACAGGCACGGCGCTGGTATTGAACAAAAATGCTCAAGGCCCCTGTTACAGATTTTGTAATAGTTTCGCACTGTAGGGAAAAGCTGCTTCGATTGTAGGATCGTCATCCCTTTTTTTGATCAAGGTCTATATGAGCACCTTCGCGGAGCCCCCCAGTTTCTGGCCGTCCCGGCCATCCTTCCCCCGTCCCCGTGACGCCGCCCTTGTGAGTACCCGCTAATGGAATGGCTAGCCGACCCCACGGCCTGGCTGGGCCTGCTGACGCTTATCGTCCTCGAGCTGGTGCTGGGTATCGACAACCTGGTGTTCATCGCCATCCTCGCCGACAAATTGCCGCCCCATCAGCGTGACCGCGCGCGGGTGATCGGCCTGTCGTTGGCGCTGATCATGCGCCTTGGCCTTCTGGCCAGTATCTCGTGGATGGTCACCCTGACCGCCCCGCTGATCGAGGTGTTCGGCAAGACCTTCTCCGGCCGTGACCTGATCATGCTGTTCGGTGGTGTGTTCCTGCTGTTCAAGGCCACCATGGAGCTGCACGAAAGGCTGGAGGGCCATGTCGCCCAGTCGGGCGGCGTGACGCGGCATGCGGCGTTCTGGCCGATCGTCGCGCAGATCGTGGTGCTCGATGCGGTGTTCTCGCTGGATGCGGTGATTACCGCGGTGGGTATGGTCGAGCATCTGTCGGTGATGATGATCGCGGTGATCTTCTCGATCGGCATCATGATCGTCGCCAGCAAGCCGCTGACCCGTTTCGTCAACGCCCACCCGACAGTGATCATGCTGTGCCTGGGCTTTTTGATGATGATCGGCTTCAGCCTGACCGCCGAAGGCCTGGGCTTCCATATCCCCAAAGGCTACCTGTACGCGGCCATTGGCTTCTCGCTGCTGATCGAGCTGTTCAACCAGCTGGCCCGCGCCGGTCGCAAACGCAGCGTGCAACAGCACCGACCGCTGCGTGAGCGTACCGCCCATGCCGTGCTGCGCCTGATGGGCGGACGCCGGGTGGAGGCTGACGAGGTGGGCGAGGAGATCGCCGACCTGGTAGAGGACGGTAGCGAGCAAGTGGTCTTCGACCGTCGCGAGCGGGTGATGATCAGCGGCGTGCTGAACCTGGCCGAGCGGCCGATCCGCACGGTGATGACGGTGCGTGCCAAGGTCGATGCCATCGACCTGGCGCAACCGGCCGAGGTGATCACCCAGGCGTTGATCAACTCCTCGTACTCGCGCCTGCCGCTGATCCGCGGCGGTCGCATCGAGGAACCGCTGGGCTTCGTGCACAAGAAGGAACTGCTCAAGGAGCTTCTGGCCGGCAACGAGCCAGACCTCGAGGCCCTGGCTCGGGCGCCGCTGAACCTGCTGGAGAGCTTCAGCATCCTCAATGCCCTGGAGCAGATGCGTGGGCAGTCGACGCACATTGCCTTCGTGGTCAACGAGTTCGGTGATTTCACCGGCGTGCTGACCATGACCGACATCCTCGAATCGATCGCCGGCGAGCTGCCGGACGCCAGCGAGGTCGAAGGGCCGGGTGTGGTGGAGGAGGCGGGTGGTTTCGTCGTCAGCGGCGCCCTGAACCTGGCCCAGGTGCAGGCGCGTACCGGCTTCGTGGCCCGTGCCACCGAGGACTACCAGACCCTCGCGGGCCTGGTGATGAGCCTGCTCGACCGCCTGCCGGTTGTCGGTGACCGCCTGCAGTGGAACGGCTGGAGCATGACCGTGGTGGCGGTGGAGGAGCGGCGCGTGCGCCAGGTGCGCCTTACACCGAGCGCCGACGCTGACGCAGCAGGTGCTTGAAGCCTTCGAGCACCAGCACCAGCACCGCGGCCCAGATCGGCAGGTAAGTCAGCCACTGATCCGGGCCGATGGTTTCGCCCAGCAGCAGGGCGACGCCCACCAGCAGCACCGGCTCGACGTAGCTGAGCAGGCCGAACAGGCTGAACGGCAGCATGCGGCTGGCCAGTACATAGGCGATCAGGGCGCTGGCGCTGATCGCCCCGAGCAGCGGGATCAGCCAGTAGAGGTTCTGGTGTTGCGCCAGGTCCGCGCCTGACAACGGGCCCTGGACCACGAAGTACAGGGCCCACGGCAGCAGCAGGCACATGTCGCACCACAGGCCGCCCAGGTGGTCGGTGCGGCAGCGGCGGCGCAAGACGAAATAGATCGGGTAGCCGATCGTCACCAGCAGCGTCTCCCAGGCGAAGCTGCCGTTCTGGTACAGCTCGTGGCCCACGCCCAGGGCTGCGCAGCTCACCGCTACCTTTTGCAGGCGCGACAGGCGCTCGCCGTAGACCAGGCGGCCAGTCAGCACCATCGCCAGTGGCAGCAGGAAATAGCCCATCGATACCTCCAGGCTGCGCCCGTGCAGCGGCGCCCAGAGGAACAGCCACAATTGCACCCCCATCAGCCATGAGGTGCCGACCATGCCCAGCAGCAGCAGGGGCGTGCGGCGTACCCGCGCGAACAGCTCGCCAACCCGCTTCCAGTCTTTGGAAATCAGCATGAACAACGTCAGGCAGGGCAGCGTCAGCAGGGTGCGCCAACCGAAGATTTCCTCGCCGTCGAGCGGTGCGAGGAAGGAGGTATAGAAATACATCACGGCGAACAGACAGGACGCCATGACCGATGAAACGATGCCTTTTGACACGAATGCCTCGAAGAACGGGAAGGGTGAGCGGGCGGATCAGCCGCGCATGATCTCAGGGGGCGCGTCTTGCGGCAACCGCAGCCTGCCCGGGCGCGTGGCCAATGCCATGAGCAGCTCGTTGGCGGGCATTGGCCGGGCGTACAGATAACCTTGCTGGAAGTCCACCCCGTGGCGCTCCAGGTAGTCGCGCTGCACCGCGGTCTCGACCCCTTCGGCGACGATGCCCAGCCCAAGCTTGGCCGAGAGTTCGATGATGGTGTCGAGGATATGTTGCGACAGCGCATCGCCACCGATCATGGCGACGAAGCTCTGGTCGATTTTCAGGTAGTCGACCTTGAACTGACGCAGGTAGTTGAGGCTGGACTGGCCCGTGCCGAAGTCGTCGAGAGCGATCATGACCCCCATTTCGTGCAGCTTTTCGAACAGCTCCAGGGTCACCGGGGTGGGTTCGATCAGTTTGCGCTCGGTCAGCTCGAGGGTGAGTACCACACGCCCGGGTGGGAAGTGCTGGAGGAAGGTGCGGCAATCGTCGAGCAGGCCAAGGTTGCGACAATGATCGGCGGTGATGTTGATGCCGACGTGAAAGCCGTCGTCCAGCAGCGATACATGGGGTGCCAGGGCTTGTGCGGTGTTGAGCATCAGGGCGCGGGTCATGGCGACAATCTGCCCGCTGTGTTCGGCGTAGGGGATGAACAGGTCCGGGCGTACCAGGCCCTCGCGCGGATGCTGCCAGCGCATCAGCACTTCGACCCCGGCCCAGTGGTAGTCGCCTTTGCGCACCACTGGCTGGAAGTACGGCAGGAACTCGCCGGCTTCGAGCGCACGGTCGAGTTCGGCGCGGGGCGAGGTGGCGCGGCGTACCTGCCAGCGGCAGACGCTGCCGGCCACCACGCCGAGTATCAGCAGCAGGCTGAGCAGGGCCGGGTAGCGCGAGCGCATCAACTCGCCCAGCTTGCCCTCGGCGAAGCCGCCCTGCACGCTGAACGGGTAGCGTGCCGAGGAGACGCTGACGGGGGCGCTGGCCGCGACCGGCGGTGTGCCTTGCTGCACCAGGCCTTGCTGGCCCATCCAGTGGTTGCCCACCCGCACCAGCAGCTCGTCATCCTGCGCGATCAGGCGCAGGGCCGTCAGCAGGTGGCTGCCGTCCACCGTGGCGATCGCCCCGCGATCACCCTGGCTGACCCGGTAAACCAGCAGTGGATGGCGCGGCGTGACGGAGTTGCCGTCCATCAGCCAGAGCTGCCCGTCGGTATAGTCGCGCGCATCCACCGGCTCGTCGAAATTGCCGAACAGCGAAGTGCAATACAGGTTGTCGCGGTCGAACAGGCTGGTGGAGCGCACGAACGCATTGCGCGTGACTTCTATGCGCAGCGCCAGCTGCACCTGTTCGCAGGGCTGGCCGGCCTTGGGCAGCAGGTGGTTCGCGGCGCTGGACAGGCTGTCTAGAATCATCTCCATGTGCCCGACCACTTCGCGTGCGGTGGCCAGGCTGTTGGCCTGCAGTTCGCGCTCGGTCTGCCAGCGGGTCACGGCCAGCCCGCAGACCAGCGGCAGCACCCCGACGACCCAGGGCAGCAGGGTGCGCCAGCTCCAGCGGGCAGGGCGTTTGGTGGTCAGGGGCATGCGCAGGTGAATCCAGTGGCGGACGGGCGTGTCAGTGCGAAGGATAGCCGTTTGTCGGTGTAGCCTACGAACTAAAACGCGACAAACAAATTTACGCAATGTAGAATTGCGTTACGAATACAACAATAAGGTTCTCCGCCAACCGGAGGATCAAGCCCGCCGAGAATGGGTCCCCATGAAAAACCCTGCATTCAAGCTGATCATTGGTGCCTATCTGGCCCGCAGCGTGCGCGGCATCCCCTGTTCGCCTCCTGTTCCGTTCGCCATCGCAAGCCAGTAATCCAACCGTTTTTTGCTGCAGATGAGGACACGAACATGGCAGATATCTTCGAAAACCCGATGGGCCTTGAAGGCTTTGAATTCATCGAACTCGCCTCGCCGACCCCTGGCGTGCTGGAGCCGGTCTTCCAGATCCTCGGTTTCACCAAGGTGGCGACCCACCGCTCCAAGAATGTGCACCTGTACCGCCAGGGTGGCATCAACCTGATCCTCAACAACGAACCGAAAAGCGCCGCCTCGTACTTCGCCGCCGAGCATGGCCCGTCGGTGTGCGGCATGGCCTTCCGCGTGCGCAACGCCCATGAAGCCTATGCCCGCGCCCTGGAGCTGGGTGCCCAGCCGGTGGAAATCGAGACTGGCCCGATGGAACTGCGTCTGCCGGCGATCAAGGGTATTGGCGGCGCGCCGCTGTACCTGATCGACCGTTATGAAGAAGGCAGCTCGATCTACGACATCGACTTCAAATTCATCGAAGGCGTGGATCGCAACCCGGTCGGTGCCGGCCTGAAGATCATCGACCACCTCACCCATAACGTCTATCGCGGGCGCATGGCCTACTGGGCCGGCTTCTACGAGAAGCTGTTCAACTTCCGCGAGATCCGCTACTTCGACATCAAGGGCGAGTACACCGGCCTGACCTCCAAGGCCATGACCGCGCCCGACGGCATGATCCGCATTCCGCTCAACGAAGAGTCGTCCAAGGGCGCGGGGCAGATCGAAGAATTCCTGATGCAGTTCAATGGCGAGGGCATCCAGCACGTAGCCTTCCTCACCGACGACCTGCTCAAGACCTGGGATGCCCTCAAAGGCTTCGGCATGCGTTTCATGACCGCGCCGCCGCAGACCTACTACGAAATGCTCGAAGAGCGCCTGCCGGGTCACGGCGAGCCGGTCGACCAGTTGCAGTCGCGTGGCATCCTGCTGGACGGTGCTTCCGAGTCGGGCGACAAGCGCCTGCTGCTGCAGATCTTCTCGGAAACCCTGCTGGGCCCGGTGTTCTTCGAGTTCATCCAGCGCAAGGGTGACGATGGCTTTGGTGAAGGTAACTTCAAGGCGCTGTTCGAGTCGATCGAGCGTGACCAGGTTCGTCGTGGCGTGCTGAACGTCGAGTAATCGACTCAACGCTATCCATCGCGGGGCAAGATGCATCGGTACGCCGATGCGGCTTGCCCCGCGATGCGTTTCAGCCAATCTTTGCCTTGGCCAGGAACTTGAGCGTCGCCTGCGCCACGCCCGCAGTGGACGCCGGGTTTTGCCCGGTGATCAGGCCTTTGTCTTCAACCACGAAGGGTGCCCACGGGTCCTCGGCTTTCTGGTATTCACCACCTCGTGCGCCGAGTTCGTTCTCGGTCAGGAAAGGCACTTCCTTGTCCAGCTCTGCCAGTTTCTCTTCGATATTGGAGAAACCGGTCACCGCCCGACCTCTGAGCAACAGGGTGTTATCGCTGAGTTTCACATTCAGCAGCCCCACGGCACCGTGGCAGACCGATGCCACAACCCCGCCACGTTCGTGAATGCGCCGCGCCAAGTCCTGCAGCGGCTGGTTGTCGGGGAAGTCCCACATCACGCCATGGCCACCGGTGTAATAGATGGCGCTGTACTGCTCTGCCTTGACCTCGCCAGGGCTGAGGGTGGCGCCCAGGCGCTTCATGAAGGCCTTGTCGTCGTACCACTGCCAGTCCAGATCCGGGGCCATTTGCAGGCTGTGCGGGTCGATCGGTACGTAGCCGCCCGCCGGGCTGACATAGTCGACCGTGAAGCCAGCCCGTTGCACGGGGTCGACGAAATGCACGGCTTCACCCAGCCACAGGCCTGTGGCGCGTTTGATGTTGGGGTACTTGGCGGTATTGGTCAGCACGACCAGGATCTTCTTGTTCATGTGCGCATGCCCATCCAACCCAAGGGGGCCGGTTGCCCGGCGGAGGGAAAAACCCTCTGAGCATAGCCGTCGCTGGGCGTGGCGCCATGACCGGCTGGCGTTGTGCTAGTCTCGAGCCAATCATGTGCAGCCAGGAAGTCACCATGACAACGGACAAGTTCATGCAAGCGGCCATCGACGAAGCCCGCAAGGGGCTGGCGGAAGGCGGTATTCCAATCGGCTCGGTGCTGGTGCACGACGGCAAGATCATTGGCCGTGGGCACAACCGCCGGGTACAGCAAGGCAGCGCCATCCTGCATGGTGAAATGGATGCCCTGGAAAACGCCGGTCGACAGCCGGCCAGTGTCTATAAGGAAGCCACGCTCTATACCACCCTGTCGCCCTGTGCCATGTGCAGCGGCGCGATCCTGCTGTATGGCATAAAACAGGTGATCATCGGCGAAAACACCACGTTCCTTGGCGAAGAACAGTTGCTGGCCAGCCGGGGCGTAGAGCTGGACGTGCGCCACGATGAGGGCTGCAAAAAGATGATGCGTGATTTCATCGAGGCCAAGCCGCAACTGTGGAATGAAGACATTGGCCGCTGACCACTCTGTGCAAGGAGTCGCGCAGATGATTCACCTGGCGCCCATTTCGAGCGCTGAGACCGTGGCAAGCGCCCAGATCAATAGCTTCAACTGGGGGGCAACGCCATTGGGGCCCCTGACACGATGGCCGCCAGCCTTGCGCATCGCGGTCGACATGCTGCTGCTTTGCGCCTACCCCTGTGCCCTGGTCTGGGGCCCGGCGCTGACGGTGATTCACAACGAGGCCTATCCCATCCCCCTGGGTGAGCGCCTCCATGCCCAGGGCGACAGTTTCGACGCGCTCTGGGCAACGGCCTGGGACGACATGGGGGCTGCTGTGTTCCAGGCGCTGGAAGGGCAGGGCAGCCTGGCCGAGAACAACCTGCTGACGGTCAACCGCGACGGGCGCCCCGTCCAAGCCTGGTTCACCTGCAGCTATTCGCCTATCCGCGACGACCAAGGCGCGGTGGTGGGTTTCCTGCACGCGCTGATCGAAACCACCGCCAGTGTCGAGTGCACCCGCGAATGGCGCGAACTGGCGCAATCTTTCGAGGCACAACTCTCGCGCTATATGGCCGAGAGTGAGCATACCTGGCAGTTGTCGCCCGACGTGATGTTGATGCTCGACACCGAGTTGCGCGTGCGCTTGGCCAATCCGGCCTGGCTTCGGTTGTCGGGTTGCACGGATGAGCAGCAAACGCCGGTCCCGCTGCTGGAGCTGATCCACCCAGCCGAGCGTACCGAAACCAGGCTGGCCCTGATGGCGCTGATGCAGGGGCATGACACCCCGGCCTTCGAGGCCCGCGTGCGCCAGGGTGAAGGGCATTATTGCTGGCTACGCTGGCATGCTGTGGCGGGCCAGGCGCTGCCGATCCTGATTGGCCGCAACATCACCGAGGAGCGCCAGTCCGTCCAGCGCATGGCCGAGGCAGCGGTGCGCGAGAGCCAGCGCATGGAGTCGGTGATCAAGGTGGCGGGCGGCCTGGCCCATGAAATGAACAACGTGCTGTCCGGGGTCGGCAGCAGCCTGGAGCTGCTTGAGCGGCGCCTGACCCAGGGGCGCCTTGAGCGCTTGGACAGCTACGTGCAGGTGGCCCGTGAATGCGCCCAGCGGGCCATCGGCCTGACCCAGAACTTGCTGGCTTTCGCCCGCAGCCAGCCGCTGTCGCCCAATCCACTGGACATCAACCAGCTGATACGCGAGGCGCAGCCGATGCTCGAGCAGTGCGCCGGCGCCGAGATGCACCTGCACTGGGAGCTGGACATCGCGCCCTGGCCCGTCCAGCTCGACCCCGACCAACTGCGCAACGCCTTGCTGCACCTGTGTGCCAACGCCCGCGACGCCTGCCTTGGCCGGGGCAGCCTGTCGATCCGTACCGGCAATGAGCGCCTGGCCGGCGCGACTGCCGGGCTGCCGGCGGGCGACTATGTGATGCTCCAGGTCGAGGACGATGGCCATGGCATGTCGGCTGAAGATGTGGCGCGTGCATTCGAGCCGTTTTTCACCACCAAGCCCCTCGGGCAGGGCTCGGGCTTGGGGTTGCCCATGATCCATGGCTTCGTGCGCCAGTCCGGCGGCCAGGTGTGGATAGAGTCGAGGTTGCAGCACGGCACGCAGATTGTGCTGATGTTTCCTCGTTATTCGGGCAGCCAACCGATACTCGAACCCCCGACGATCACAAGGCAGGCAAGGCAGGGCGAGCGTGTGCTGCTGATCGATGACGAGCTCAACTTGCGCGGGTTGATCAAGGAGATACTGGTCGACCGCGGTTTCGAGGTGTGCGATGTGACCGATGCCAACAGCGCGCTGGGGCAGTACCGTCATGCCGGCCCATTCGATCTGGTGATTACCGACATCGGCTTGCCGGGCGGCTTCAACGGGCGTCAGGTGGCCAGGGCGATGCGCATGATCAATCCCGAACAGAAAATCCTGTTCATCACCGGCTACACCGAGGATCCGGTGGAGCAGCAACTGCTCGACGAGCCCGGTACTGCCTTGCTGCTCAAACCGTTCTCGCTGGAGAGCCTGGTCATGCAAGTCGACCGCATGCTGCTGGCCTGATCCTGCTCAGGGCGCCACCAGCATCCGCGCGACCTGGTTGCGCAACTGTTCCAGGGCAAAAGGCTTGCGCAACAACTGCATCCCTGTGGCCAGAAACGCATCGCGAGCCATCGCGGTTTGCGCGAAACCGGTGATGAACAGTACCGGCAGCCCGGGGCGCAGGCGACGGGCGATTTCCGCCAGTTGCCGGCCGTTCATGCCCGGTAGCCCGACGTCGCTGACCAGCAAGCCGAACGGCTGGGCCGAATGCAGCCAGCGCAGCGCTTCACTGGCATTTTGCGCCGAACGACAGGGGTAGCCTTCTTCGAGCAGGGTCCGTTCAACCAGTTCGCGCACATCCGGGTCGTCTTCCACCAGCAGGATGCCCTGGCAATCACCGGCAGCCCGCACGGCAGCGGCTTTTAGCGGTGGCGGGCTGTCGGTATGGCGTGGCAAATACAGGCGCACCCGGGTCCCTTTGCCGATCTGGCTGTCGAGCGCCAGGTAACCCCGTGACTGCCTGCAGAAGCCGTAGACCATCGACAGCCCGAGCCCGACACCCTGGCCAGTCGGCTTGGTGGTGAAGAACGGCTCGATCGCATGCTCCAGGGTGGCTTGCGACATCCCCTGGCCACTGTCGCGGATGCTCAGGCACAGATAGTCACCGTGGGCCAGGCCGACGTTGGCGAACTGCCCGTTGGCGACCTGGACGTTGTCCGCCTCGACGTTCAGCACTCCGCCGCTGGGCATCGCCTCGCAGGCGTTGAGCAAGAGGTTGTCCAGGGACGCCTGCAGTTGCTCGCCATCGGCGCTGGCTTGCCACAGTTGTGTGGCCAGGCGCACTTGCAGCTCGATGCCTGTACCCAACTTGGCGGCCAGGGCATCGGGTGCCAGCAGCGGGCGCAGGTCGATTGCCTGGCTCTGCAATGATTGGCGAGCGGAGAACGCCAAAAGACGATGGGTCAACAGCGCAGCGCGGGCCACGGCTTGCTGGCCCAGGCGCAAGGGGGGCTCCAGGCCCTCGCTGCGGCCTTGACGCAGGCGTTTGTCGATCAGCTCCAGGCTGCCGCCGATGCTGGTCAGCAGATTGTTGAAGTCATGGGCCACGCCGCCGGCCAGTTGGCCGATGGCTTCCATCTTGCGTGTTTGCTGCAGCGCCTGGTCGTCGGCCTGTTGTTGCTGCGCCAGGGCTTCGAGCTGTTCGCACAGGTCGCGCGCCTGATATTGCCGGCGGCGGGCCCGCAGTGCCCACAGTGCCAGCCTCAGCAGTTGCTCGTCAGGGTAGGGTGGGGCAAGGGGCAGCAGGTTGCCTGGCACTACGCTGGTGTCGGCCTCGGCGTGGCTGGTGAGCAGCACCACGGGCAGGTCGGACCAGCCAGGCTGCTGTTCGAGGTAGCGGTGCAGGGGCGATTGCTGGTTGCGCGGCAGCGCCTGTTCGATCACCACCAGCAGCCCGGCACCCTCACTGAGCCAGCGGCCAAGGCGCCGCACATCGGCGGTGCGGCGGCTATGGATACCGGCTTGCCGGAGTAATCGGCAGGTGCTTGACCCCACCTGGGCAGGCGCCAGGACCAGAGCGCGTTCTTCCACAGCCAGGCATGCGGCCAAGAGTATTCTCCTGTGACGATGGGCACGCCGTGATGGCGTTACCGCCTTCCTTCTCCTATCACTGGACCTTCGTCGCGGGCCAGGGGTTCAACCGGATTGTGGAAGCTGTCACAGGCCTTGTTGCAGCAGCGGGTCGTCCGGGTTCTGCCGCTCGAGCTCGGCCAGCAGTACCTGGACGTTCTGCAGTTGCCCGGTCTCCTTCCAGTACTCGATCAGCAGTACCCGCGCCCGGCGGTTGGCGGGCTGGCGGCTGAGCAGCGTCTGCAGTTGTTGCTGCGCGGCCTGGACCTGCTCCAAATGGTGCAGGGTGACGGCAAGGGTGTAGCGGTAGTCGCTGTTCTCCGGCTCCAGCTCGACCGCGCGCGACAGTGCCAGCAGGGCGTATTCGTGCTGGTCGTGGCGGGTCAGCCACAAACCCAGCTGGTACTGCAGGAAGGCCGAATCCGGGCTGAGCGCCAAGGCCTTGCGCAGCACCTCACGAGAGGTGTCGTGGTGGCCCTGGCGTTCCAGCAGGCGCACCTGGGTCGCCAGGGCGTCGAGGTTTTCGGGGGCCAGCGCCAGGGCGCGGGCGAGCGCTGCGCCTGCGGCGTCATAGGCCTGCTCGTGCATGTACAGGCGCGCCAGGTGAACCTGTGCGTCGGCGTCGTCGGGTTGTTGTTCGAGGGTTTGCTGGTACTGCTCCAGCGCTTGCTGCAGCGGGCCGAAATACAGGCCGATGGCATCCGGGTCGAGGCCGAGCAACGCGTCCACCGCGGCAAAGCGCACGCTCTGCTCGTCATCGTCAAGCAACGGCCCCAGTACCAGGCTGCGTTGGGCGGCCGGCAACAGCCGGCGGATGCTGGCAATGGCGGCGCGACGCACCAGCGGGTCGCTCTGCTCCAGATCCTGCTTTGCCAGTTTCAGCGCCTGGGGTGACGGGTAGTTGGGCAGCTCGGCGTACAGGGCGGCGCGGCGGATCGCCGGCAGGTCGTTACGCTGCAACTGCTGGTACAGCACCCGCGCGGCGCCCGGCTGGCCTTCGTGGGCCTGGCGCAGGGCCTTGGCGTAACTGTGCGGCGGCAGCGTCGGCGGGGTGGATTGCGGGGTCCGCCACAGGTAAGCGAGCACGCCTGGCACCAGGATCAGCAGCAACAGGGCGATCAGGATAAGCGGGCGGCGTGGCATCGGGCAGTCCGTGGCGGCGGGAAGGCCAGAGCTTGGGACAGCCAGCCAGTAAATGCAACGGGCGAGGAGTCGGGTATGATGCGTGCCTTTCCCAAGCATTGAGGCCTGATCGATGTCCCTGAGCGCTGAACAGACCGGCGAATTTCGCGCCTTCGCCGAGCAGTTGGCCGATGCCGCAGCCGTGGCGATCCAGCCGTACTTTCGTGCCAGCCTTGACGTCGAAGACAAGGGCGGGCGCCTGTACGACCCGGTGACCGTGGCCGACAAGGCCGCCGAAGATGCCATGCGTGAGCTGATCCAGGCGCGATACCCGGCACATGGCATCCTCGGCGAGGAGCATGGTGCAGCCGTTGGCAGCAGCCCACTGACCTGGGTGCTCGACCCGATCGACGGTACCCGCGCCTTCATCACCGGCCTGCCGCTGTGGGGCACGCTGATTGCGCTCAACGATGGCACCCGCCCGGTCATCGGGGTGATGAATCAGCCGTTCACCGGCGAGCGTTTCGTCGGTACCCCCGAAGGCGCATGGCGCAGCGGCACGCCCCTGAAAACTCGGGCCTGCGCCGACCTGTCGGCGGCCACGCTGATGTGCACCACGCCAGACATGTTCGACAACGCCGCGCGCAAGGCCGCCTTCGAGCACGTGGCCGGCCAGGCCAGGCTGATGCGTTATGGCGGCGACTGCTACGCCTACTGCATGCTCGCTTCGGGCTTTGTCGACGTGATCGTCGAGGCCAGCCTGCAACCCTACGACGTGCAGGCGCTGATGCCGATCATCGAAGGTGCCGGTGGGGTGATCACTGCCTGGGATGGCAGTACCGCACAGCACGGCGGCTGCGTGGTGGCCTGTGGCGACCCGGCGCTGCATGCGCAGGTGGTGGAGATGCTGCGCCACGCCATGTGACGGGCAGCGGCCATCGCACTTTTTTGCTTTTGCGGGCTCTATGCTTGGCCAGGCTAAGCCGAATCCCGGTGTAGCCATTGACCAGCCCCCGGTGCCGATGGCCGCAAAACGACTCGATATTCTCCCGCGCCGCCTGCTGTTGGCAGGCGCCCTGATCTGCCTGGGGGCCTGCACCCAGCAGCAGGGCCGCGACATGCTCACGCAGATCGGCAACGGCAAGCCCGACGAGCTGTTCCAGACCAGTGTCGACCGCATGGCCACGCTGTCCATGCGCGACAACCTGCAAAGCCTGTACCTGCTGATGGACAAGCTGTACCTGCGCAACCCCAGCCAGTGGAAGCAGTCTGGCTACCTCGACGCCACCACCGCCGCCCGGCAGATCCGCATCGCCATCGAGCAGCGCCAGCCCTTGGCGCAACTCGGTGAGCGGCGTGACCTGGCAGCGCTCAGCTATGCCCTGAGCCCGGAGTTCAGGGGCGATCGGGTCGGTGCCTTCATCTACGCCATCGGCAGCATGCTGGTCACCGCCCACGGCGGGCGCACCGAGTTCTACATGACCGACACCCTCGACCCGCGGTTCATCAACAACGCCGCGCGCAATATCGAGAAAGCCACCTGGATGCTCAGCCAGCGCCAGGACGCCAACGGCGTGCTGCTGCTGTTCTCCAACGAGATCTCCGAGCAGGGCAGCAACCTGAGCTTTGCCGTAGAGTTCGGCAAGGTGGTCGCGCGCCTCGACCTGCTGGCGCAGATGCTCGACGAGCGCTACCGGCGCATCGGGCTCAACTATGCGCAGAGCCTGCTGCTGTTGAACTTCCTGCCGGTGCAGTGAGTTGTGCGGTAATCGAACGCCGGGCCTGTGTCGGTGTCCGCTGTCCGCCCGCCGTTTGCCTTGGTCGCATTGCCCTCGATCCTGCTTTTTGCTTAGTGTGACGCTCAGCACCCGACCGTCGCCTGCCCCAGCACCCCGATGACGGTTGGTTAGAATGACCGTGAACGACCGCAGCCACATGCCCACAAGGCGGTAGGCCGCGGCGCCCATAACAATAATGATGGCGAGTGCCTTGCCCATGGAAAGCCGCCTGTTGAGCGAGCAAAGCTGCGTGTTCCACCGCGCCGACCCTTACGCGGTGTCCGACTACGTCAACCAGCATGTGGGCCAGCACCACATTGGCCTGTCCCGCACCACCCATCCCCAAGCCAGCTTGAGCCATCGCAAGTTCGCCGAACTGGACCTGTGCCGCATCAGCTATGGCGGCAGTGTGCGGGTTACCTCGCCGGCGCTGGAAACCATCTTCCACCTGCAGGTGCTGCTCAACGGCAATTGCCTGTGGCGCGGCCACCAGCGTGAGCACCACCTGGTGCCGGGCGAACTGCTGCTGATCAACCCGGACGACCCGGTCGATCTCACCTATTCCGATGACTGCGAGAAGTTCATTCTCAAGGTGCCGGTGCACCTGCTCGACTCGATCTGCGACGAACAGCGCTGGCAGCGCCCCAGCGGCGGCGTGCGCTTTGTACGCAACCACTACCGCCTGGAGGAACTGGACGGTTTCCTGAATCTGCTGGGGATGGTCTGCAACGAAGCCGAGGTCAGCGATTCGCTGCCCAGGGTGCAGGGCCACTACAGCCAGATCGTCGCCAGCAAGCTGCTGACGCTGATGAATACCAATGTGCGCAAGGACACCCTGGGTGGCACGCAGGCCAGCCTGGAGCGAATCCTTGAACATATCGAGGGCAACCTGAAACTTGAGTTGGCAGCTGAAACCCTGGCCGAGCAGGCCAACATGAGCCTGCGTTCGTTGTACGGCCTGTTCGACCGACAACTGGGCACCACGCCAAAGCAGTACATCCGCCAGCGCAAGCTGGAGCGGGTCAACGCCTGCCTGAGCGACCCACGCTGCACGGTACGCAGCGTGACCGAACTGGCACTGGATTACGGCTTCCTGCACCTGGGGCGGTTTGCCGAGAGTTACCGGCAGCGGTTTGGCGAGCTGCCGTCGGAGACCTTCAGGCGCCGGGCGTGATCCGAACAGGCAAAGGGCTGCATGGCAGCCCCTTGCGATCTTCAGTTCACGCCACGTCAACCAGGACGATTTCGCTGTCCTCCAGCGCCGTCACCGTCAGCACCGATTCCTCTTCGATGGCCACGCCATCGCGGGCCTTGGCCTGCAACCCGTTGACCTCGACCCGGCCCTTGGCCGGCACCAGGTAGCCGCGTCGGCCTTGGTCGAAGCGGTACTCGGCGCTTTCCCCGGCGCGCAGGGTGGCGGCCACCAGGCGGGCGTCGGTGCGGATCTGCAGGCTGTCGCCATCGCCTTCGCGGCCACTGGCCAGGGTCACGAAGCCTTCGCCACGTTCACCCTTGGGGAACGGGCGGATGCCCCAGGACGGCGCGTCACCGACTTTTTCCGGAATGATCCAGATCTGGAAGATCCGCGTATCGACCTTCTCCTGGTTGTATTCGCTGTGCACGATGCCGCTGCCGGCACTCATTACCTGCACGTCGCCCGCTTCGGTGCGGCCCTTGTTGCCCAGGCTGTCCTGGTGGGTGATCGCGCCTTCGCGGACATAGGTGATGATTTCCATGTCGCGGTGCGGGTGCGACGGGAAGCCGCTGCCGGCGGCGATCAGGTCGTCGTTCCAGACCCGCAGGTTGCCCCAGTGCATGCGCGCCGGGTCGTAGTACTCGGCGAACGAGAAGTGGTGGTGGGCGTCGAGCCAGCCGTGATTGGCGTGCCCAAGGCTTTCGAAGGGTCGCAGTTGCAGCATGATGGTGCTCCTCTGAATTCGCTGGAATGGAGCCATGATCTGCGTTTTAAATATCGAAAAAAAGCGTAAATATCGGCTTGTTATTATCAAGTAAGTAGATATTTATTTTGCGATACAACATGCGATTCATCGCCTAATCCACTGATACAAAAGCATTCGCTGGCGCTTTTGGGCGGATGAGGCGAACATGCCCGCTGTTTCGATTTTCAATGGAGTGACCGTGCCCCACGAGCAGCCCCAGGCCCCGGCCAACCTGACCCCGCCCGCCCAGTTGCCCTGGCTGCGCCGCCTGGCCGCGCGCCTGCTTGGCCGTGGCCTTAGCCGTCTGCAGGCGCAGCACCGCGATTCGTGGTTCCTTGGCCACGCCATCGGCCAGCGCAATGGCCATGCCGACGGTTTGCGTGACGGGTACGAGCGTGGGCGCTCTGACGGTTACGAAGCGGGGCGTCAGGTCCTGGTGATTCGTGATACCCGCCCGGACACCGCTGCGGTGCCTGGCCAGGACGACAAGCTGTTCGACGACTGGCGCCTGCCGCTGAGTGCCGAGCTGAAAAAGCGCTTCAAGGCCGACGTCGCCCAGCGCCTGCCGGCCGAGGCACAGCCCAGCGCCGCGCAGTGGAAGCTGATCCTCAGCGACACACCGTCGACCTGCGTGGTCGCCGGTGCCGGTGCCGGCAAGTCGACCTCGCTGGTGCTGCGCATCCTGTTGCTGCGCCACTACCTGGGCTTCGAGCTCGATGCCATGACCGTGGTGACCTTCACCCGCGAGTCGCGCAAGGACTTCATCCAGCGCCTGCTGCAGGTGTTCGCGTTGTGGCAGGTGCCGCTGTCGCCGGCACAGGGCCGTGAGCTGGTACGCACCTTCCATTCGCGCATCCTGCCGTTGGTACGCAGCCTGCCGGGGTTCGCTCAGGTGCGTGCCTTCGAAACCCTCGGCAACGAGATGCCTGCGGGCGCGGAGGCGAATGCCGACAGCAACCCCTTCGACCTGCGCCTGAATGACGCCCAGCGTCAGCAGTTGAACCTGGCCTACCGGGACCTGCTGGCACAGAGCCCGCGTTTCGCCGCCTTGATCGGCCAGTTGCGGCAGGAGGCGCTGCTGCTCAAGCCACTGGACCCGGATCACCCGGATGTGCAGAAACGTGTGCAGGTCACCCAGCTGGCCGCGCAGCGCGACGAAGAACTATGCGACGTGATCGAGGACCTGTGGTTCGCGGCCGGCGCCTGGCCGATCAAAGGCATCGAGCCGTGCCGCGACACGGTGCAGATCCGTGGCAGCCGTTTCCATGTGCACGGTCGCCTCGAGGGGCTGGATGCCTGGGTGGTATTGGGCTTTGACCCCAGCGAGAGCGCCCAGTACCAGCGCCCTGGAGCAAAGCTTGCGGTGCGCGCGGAATGGGCGGTCAAGCGCACCCTGTTCCAGGCGTTCAGCGACAAACCCGTGATCTGGTTGGACAACTACGCCTCGGCCAGGCGCCTGGCGGCCTCGCTGGCAGGGGATGCCGTGGCCGGCCCCGGCTTCGAATACAAGGTCAAGGGTGAACTGGCCCCGGCGCCGCTGCTCGACGCCTTCGTCACCGCGGCCAGTTTCATCGAGAACCTGGGCCTCGACGTGAGCGCCGCAGTGGCCGCCATGAGCTTCCCGCCGGGTGACAGCGATGGGCCGTTTTTCGAGGCACTGGCCCTGTACTGGAAGGCGTTTGAAGCCCACCTGATGGCCCAGTCACCGCCGGTGATGACCTACAACCGCATGTTCGCCCTGTTCGGCGAGAACAACCCGGAAAACCTGCAGCTGTTGCCCGACCCATTGTTGCGGCCGCTGGCACACCTGATGATCGACGAGTTCCAGGATGTCTCACCGCAGATCGTCAGTTGGCTGCGCGCCTGCCTTGCGGAAATCCGCCGACGTGGGCCGGCCATGAACCCTGGTCGGGTGGCGCAGCATTCGTCGCTGATGTGCGTGGGTGACGACTGGCAGTCGATCTACGGCTGGCGCGGCAGTTCGCCCAAGTACTTCATGGAGTTCACCAAGGTGTTCCCGTCACCCGCCAACACCCGGGTGATGCTGGTGGAAAACTACCGCAGCCAGCAGTCCATCATCGACGCCGCCGAGCATCTGGTGAAGGGGACGCCGACCATCAGCGGCAAGAAAGCCAAGGCCAGCGGGCAGGCGGCCGCGCTGCCATTGGCGCCCGTACGGGTGTTCGAGCGTGACGAGGCCGCGCTGGCGCAGACCTTGATCGAGCATTATGAACAGGGTGAAACAGTGATGATGTTGTTTCGAAAAAGTAGCGATAAGTTATTGATTGAGCAGCATTTATTGCCTGTACTTAAAGCTGATTCTAGTTTGCCTGCCGGGCAGCGCCGGCTCAAGCAGCTGACCTACCACAGCGCCAAAGGCCTGCAGGCCGACGCAGTGTTCATGCTCGGCGACTGCCAGTACCTGACCAGTTCGCCATACAAGAACCAGGTGTACCGGCTCGCCGGGTTGGGCAAGCCGGGCGACGCTCAGGCGTTCGATACGGCGCAGCAGGAAGAAGTACAGCGCCTGGCCTACGTTGCCGTCACGCGGGCAATCAGCCATTGCTACTGGCATGTGGAAAAGCCCAACGGCGAGGCTGTGAATCAGCCTCGCGCGTCGAGCCAGGTGCAGGGGCGGCAGGCCTTCTTCGAGGACCTGCGCGGTCAGTGAGGGTCAGTTGCCTTTGTCCAGCGGTATGGTCAGCTCCAGGTACAGGTCGTCCTCGTTGTTCTCCAAGCCCAGGGCCATGCGCTGCATGCCCGTTACATACTGGCCTTCGTTGATCTCCAGGCGCCTGGGTTGCCCTTGTGCATCGAGCGGGTTCTGGCCCAGGGCGCTGGTCAAAGCCTCGACCACTGGTTGCTCCAGAGTGCCTTGCGGGTCGCTGTTGCCCAAGCACGAATCGAGGTACTCCAGACCTACGTCCCAGCGCTCTCGCAACCCATCGAAACGAGCCTGATACTCTGCGCGCAGCAGCCTGCGCCAGCTGGAGTGGCGCGACACCGCATGACGGCGGGCTTGCAGGTCGGCGTCGCGCTCGCGGACGGTCTCTTCCACCCTGATGGACAAGGGGCCATCGATTTTCGCTATGTCGCGGTACAGCATTTTCGGCTGCAGCTCAGGGAAGTCGAGTTCTTTTGCCAGTTCGGTGCGCAAGGCCAGGCGGATCTCGATCAGGTCCAGGCCAAGTCCGCGCTCATCCAGCAACAAGGCATCGGTGATGGTGTCGGAGTCATACAGTGCTGGCAGCGTCGGTGCCTTGCCGCGCTCGTCAGCTGGCAGTGCTTCCCAGCCGCGTCGCTCAAGCAGGCCGGTGCGCCTGTTCACCCGCGCGTTGCAGATGTCCATGGCCAGTTCGTTGACCTGGTCCCGTCGGTAGAGGCTACGGAAGAAGTCGAACAGTTTCGGGGTCGCATTCGGCTGGCCATCGGCCTGGTCGTAGGCCATGACTTCGATCTGCAATGTGCCGAAGGCATCGGCACCGGCATCGCCACAGGTCACCGGAAAGGCCCCGGCCACCTCGTTCAGGCGCTCGCGCAATTGCGTATCTTCGGCGGCACGCGCCAGCAGTTGCCAGATCTGTTCGGAAAGCGCCAAGGTGTCTTCCTGCGCAGCACGGGACATGCCGACCTGTTCGATGGCCAGGCGCAAGTCGGCGTGTTCGTCATCGCCGAACAGGTTGTCCCAGCTTTCCTGCTGCTGCGCGCTGGCGCTTTCCCGCCAATTTACCTGTTGCGCGGCGGTCTCCTCCAAATCTGTCTCTGCCGCAACGCCAGCCCTGGTCAAGCGCCCTCGCAACTGAGTGTTCAGCGGGTTGTAGTTGAGCAGCAACTGTCGACCATCCAGGTGGAAACGCAGGTTGTGCATGAAGTGCGTGCGCAGCAGCGCATCTGGGTCGGGGACTGTCGCGATTCGGTTGTTGCCTAGATTTACCTGGCGCAACACGCCTATTTCGTTCTCCATCAAGTTGTTCAGCCCGGTCGGCCAGGCGTCCAGCTCGCAGTGCTCCAGGTTCAGGGTCTGCAAGTTGCTCATGCTCGACAGGTCAGGGCTGACCCGCAGTGGATTGCCACCCAGATTCAACTCGCGTAGCCGCCGTATGTCAGCGAAGAGGGAGGCCTTTGTGGCATCCAGGGTGATGTCGTTGCGGTACAGGTCCAGCTTGGAGAGCTTCGGCAGCCTGCCCAGAGCCTGCAGATCCGCGACGCTCAGGGTCAGCGCGTTGCGCCTTAGCGAAAGCGTTTCGAGCTCGGTGAGCGTTGGCAACACCTGGTGCGCGGGGTCTGACAGTTCCAGCAGCAGGCAGCCTTCAACATGCAGTTCGCGAAGCTTCGGTGCATGTTGCAGGGCCTCGAATAGCGACGAGGCGTGCAGGTTTTGACTGCTGCGGATATGCAGCCGCTCGAGGGTGGGGAACGACTGCAGGAAGTCTGCGGGGATATTGATGATGTCGACGTTGTCCAGGCTGAACGTGGTGATGTGGTCAAAGCGAGCGGACACGGATGGCAGCTCGATAACAGCGGCGTCCAGGTTGGCCAGCTCGAGCGTATCGGCCCCGAGGCGATGCCAGCAACGGATCAGTTCGCTGGCTATTTGCTGAGCATTTCGCTGCCCGATGTCAGGCGTCTGCTCCACCCACTGCGCCAGTTCCGAGCGCAGTGTGCTGATTTCCTGAGTCATGGCTTTTATCTGGCTGGGGACGTCCCCTCGTTTGCGCAGGGTGGCCAGCAGCTCGGCCATTTGCCTATCGTCCAGCGCCGGAAAAAGCCCTTTGAGTTCGCTTTTCAGCTTGGAGTCGGAGGCCCAGGGGCTCAGCGGGTAACCCAGGCGTCCGTCGCTCAGGCGCATGGGCGGGCGGAAATTCGGTCGGATGGCCTGCTGGCCGATCAATCGCGACATGCCGGGGCGGTCGGCCAGCGCAGCCTTGAGCACCTGCTCGGCGGTCCACTCGGGATGCTGGGTCAGCAGGCTTTTGCGGATTAGCCTGCCATCGGCATTCTCCAGGGTTGGCCGATGGAGGCCCAACAGCGCACGGTCCATGCGTACGCGCGCCTGCAGGCCGCGTGCCTGTTCTGCGACTCGTAGCGGCACTCGTTCGGCGAGCAAGCGGGCGCGTTCGGTGCTGCGGGCTGCGCCGACGATTTGCTCGAGGGTGTTCTGTGGCAACGTTGGGAATTGCTTGCCCACTACCTGGGCGGCCGGGCTCAGTGGTGAGCGCTGGCCAAGGTAGAGGCTGTCGAACAGGTGTTGACGCTGGGCAAGGAGGTGATCGGCCAACAGGTCCTGTAGCGCCTGCTGGCGTTGCGCGGCTTGCGTGCCTTCGGGCAGCAGCCTGGCAATGCTGGCCTCGTCGAGGTGGTCGAGGACAATGCGCGCCAGGTCGCCCCTGTCCAGATCGTTGCGGGTCAACGGAATTTCCCGGTCGCCCCAGCGGTCACGCCCATATCGGGTGGCGTTGCCCCAGGGTTCGGGGCCATCGAATACTTTGATCAGAACGTCTTCGGGCCAGCCGGGCAGGCTGCTGAGGGCGGATGCGGCAAAGCTCTTGTAGGCGGCCAGTGGTCGACCGTCCCGAGTGCGGGCGATGATGTCGTCGGCCTCAATATCCTTGCTCAGGCGCAGCAGGGCATCTTCAAGGCGTGTCGGCAGCGGCTCGCCGTCGGCGAGCACGGACTCCAGTGCTCCACGGCCAAGGCCTGTGCTGTCGAGCACGGCGAGCAGGTCGGCGTCGCTCAACAGGTCGGTGGAGGGCCCCAGGCGACGCAGCAATTTCGGCGTTGGCCAGTCCGTGACGCGTTCGTGCGCCAGGCGCCAGGCACCCTTGCCATTGCCGTGCAGGGCTGGCCGGTAGGCGGTCGGGTCTTGCGGGTGGAGCAATTCCCAATGCCCATTCGTGTTCTTTTGCACTTCGAAGGTTTCACCGTCGAGACGGATGAAGTCCTGATCGCCGAGCTTGTACAGGCCTTGATCGTTCGGCTTCAGTTCGGCGGGTATCGCCACCTGGGTACGGTATGCGGTCAGTTGCGGGTGCCACAACTGTTCCTTGCCCTCGATAGTGATCCTTTCCAGCCAGTCGACGAAGCCTGAGGCCTTGACCAACTTGGCGGCGGTTCCGATCACCACGACGCTGGCCGCTGTGAGGGCCAATGATTCGACCTGTGCCACTGCCTCGGCGTAGTCACCCTCTTGCCAGGCCTCGAAGGCATGAAAGATGTTACCCATCAGCTGTACGGCAAACACACCCAGCATGACGACATCGAGCCCCGGCACGAACAGGGCGGCGACATTGAGCACGTTCAGGCCAAGTTCTTCCCACGAAGCCAGGCGCGCCTGGCGGGCCTTGGCGTCGGCCTCGGCGGTGGGTACCGCGATAGCCCGGGCATTGTCCTTGAGAGCGAGAACATGAGCGTCGTACAGATTGTCCCAGTACGGGGCGGTGATTTGCCGCTCGCGGATACTCAAGTCTGGTGGGTTCACGGGGCGAATGCCGGTAGGCAAGCGTCCCGGCGGCGGCGAAACCACGACGGCAGTGTTGAGCAACGCCTTGTCGAGCTCAAGGCTCATTTTGGGGCGATCGCCTTGCCGGATGTGTTCCAGAAACCGCTGGCGATAATCAGTGTTGCGCAGACGATCGATCAAGTAGCTGGTCATTTCTTCCAGGCTGGTGAATTCCTGGAGCGGGCAATCATCGTCAAAGGGCAGATAGGCGATCACGTCCTGATCGGTCGTGGTGGCCGGCCCGAGCAGCATTGCATCATTTACCTGCATCCCGAGCACCCTGAGGCTACGCACGGTGATGGGATGTCTGCCATAGCGGGGCGTCGCCCCTTCGGTACAGAAGTAGCGCAGCGCCTCGTAGCCCAGCTGCGTGACGCGGTTGCGGATGACCGCGATCACTGCTTGTACGGTCAGTTCGGCGCGGTGTGCGCTGACCCATGCTGCTCGCACCTGCTCCTCGCGCGTGCCTTTGAACACGCTGTCCAGATGCGTCTGGTAGCGCTTGCCCAGGTCTAGCTTGCGGCAGCGCGTGACGAAGCTGGTGACGCTCAGACCGAGTACGCTGGCAGGGTCGCGGGGGCTGACTTGCAAGGTACTGAACGGGCCGACTTCGGTCATTCCTTCGAAATTGTGCATGGCTGCTTCGAGCAGGCTGCGCGGAATCGGCGTGCCGACTGGCTCGGCGGTCCATTGCGGTTGGTAGGCGCCACCTGGCAGGCCCAGCTCCTCCAATCCCGGCACGTTCTCCAGGTCGCCTGTGGGAACCAGTTCGAACGGCTGGTAGCAATACTGCGCGACGGTCACCGGCACACTGCTGGGCAGCGCCGTCTTGAGCAGGGGCTCGCAGAACTGCGGCAATGTCTGCAGTTCGCTCAGCGCTTGTGCCAGGCGCTGACGATTGGTGGTACGCCGGCGGATGGCCTCGCGCAGTTGCAATTGGTGTTTCGCTGATGCCGTGCATGAACCATGCGCTGGGTTGCCCGTTTTCCTGGATGTGCTCGTTGTGAGCGTGGCGCATCAGGCGGTTGATGTGCGTTGGGTGCAGTTGACGGGTCCAGTCCGGTATGCCGTTCAGGATTTGTTGCTGGTGGTAAGGGGTGGCAGGGGTTTCCATGTTCATTCCTGAGGTTTCTTGGGGGCTCCATCCAACACCGCATGGCTGCAAGTCAGGCGGTACATAGTGCACAGGGTCGATATGTCGTTGCCGGGCAGGTGCAGTCGTTGACTCGCACGTCACGGTCGTCAGCAGGCCAATCCTGTGCTTCGGTGTGCGCGAAGGTGGGTGTGGGGCACCCTGCGGTGCCGGAGGATCTGGCCCTGGGCCCTGCCATGGAGTGAAGTGATGGCTGTATCGACGACTGCAAAAGACCATTTGCTCGACCTCAACGGCATCGAGATCGCCGTGCGCACCTGGGGCCCGGAAGGCGGCATCCCAGTGCTGGCGCTACATGGCTGGCTGGACAACGCCGCCTCGTTCGAGCGCCTGGCGCCCTTGCTGGAGGGGTGTTTCGTCGTGGCGCCCGATCTGGTCGGCCACGGCCGCAGCGACCACCGCCGCGACGACAGTGGCTATTACCTCTGGGAGCACGCCGAGGACATGCTGGCGGTGGTCGAGCGGCTTGGCTGGTCGCGCTTTCACGTCCTTGCCCACGGCATGGGCACCGGTGTCGCCTCGATTCTCGCGGCGTTGACCAGCGCCATTGCCAGCCTGCAGTTCCTCGATGGCATGGGCGTTCCGTTCACCGTGGCCGAGGGCGACCGGGTCGAGCACATGGCCCGCGCTTTTCGCCTCAAGCGCATGCTGCTGCGCAGCCGCCAGCAGGGCTTCACCGAACCCGAGGCGCTGTGTTTCGACAACCTTGAGCAAGCCCTTGGCCAGTGCCGCAAACGCTTCGCCTGCGACCTGCCGGCCGATGCCGCGCGGCTGATGGCGCTGCGCGACCTGTTGCAGGTGGGCGACGGCTATTGCTGGCGCCACGACCCGCGCCTGGACCTGCCCGAGCCCATGCCGCTGACCGAGCGCGAGGCCTGCGAGCTGCTGCAGCAGATCCGTTGCCCGTTGTATCTGCTGCTGGGGCAGCAGGGCGCTTTCGCCGGTGATGGCTTTGACCGGCGCCAGGCGGCGCTGCCTGGGCAGACGCGGGTGACCTGGCACCCAGGGGGGCACCACTTCCATCTGCAGGCGCAGGGCCAGGCGCTGGCGCAGCAGATCCTGGGTACCCTGGCGCGGCACGAAAAAGGCGGATTGCTGCGCATGGTCAACGAATGAGCGCTGGCCCTGCTAAGGTGCACAGACGCCCGTTCATGGAGTGCCGCCATGTTGCCTTCGCGCATCCTGCATATCGATCACATCGTGCTGCGTGTCAGCGACCTGCCGCGCAGCCTGGTCTTCTATCGTGACGTGCTCGGCTGCCCGGTCAGCCGTGTGCGCGAGTCGCTGGGGATGATCCACCTGGCCGCCGGCAGCAGCATGATCGACCTGGTGGCGGTCGATGGCCCGCTGGGGCTCAAGGGCGGCCCGGCCCCTGGCCGCCAAGGGCACAATCTGGACCACCTGTGCCTGCGGGTCGAACCCTTCGATGAACAGGCGCTCATTGATTACCTGCACGGGGCAGGGGTGCGCGTGGAACCGGCCGAAAAGCGTTATGGCGCTGAAGGCGAGGGGTTGTCGCTGTACTGCTTCGACCCCGACGGCAACCGGGTCGAGCTCAAGGGCCCGTGCGTGAGCGCGTCGGCCTGAATGGCCCGGCGTTCAGCCGATTTCACCCTCGCGCCACGCCGTTACCTGGCTTAGCATGCTCAGCTTCGCTGAACAGCCTGGCACCTGGACAATGACCGACATCACTCACACGCAACATTCGATCGACACGCCGGCGGGCACGCTCCATGCCGAAAGCTGGTTGCCTGTGAATGCGCAGGGCGTACCTATTGTGCTGCTGCATGACTCGCTGGGCTGCGTGGCGCTCTGGCGCGATTTCCCCGCGCAGTTGGCGCAGGCCACCGGGCACCGGGTGATCGCCTATGACCGCCTGGGCTTCGGGCGTTCCGCCGCGCATCCGGGGCAGTTGCGCCGGGGCTTCGTCGAGGCCGAGGCGCACGAGGGTTTTGCTGTGCTGCGCAGGCAACTGGCCATCGATGACTTCATCGTCTTTGGCCACAGCGTCGGCGGTGGCATGGCGGTCGGCTGCGCGGCAGCCTTCGCCGAGCATTGCCGGGGGCTGGTGACCGAATCGGCCCAGGCCTTCGTTGAAGCCCGTACCCTCGAAGGTATCCGCGCCGCCGATCGCCAGTTCGCCGAGCCAGGGCAGCTCGAACGCCTGGCGCGTTACCACGGCGACAAGGCCGAATGGGTGCTGCGTGCCTGGGTCGACAACTGGTTGTCGGCCGATTTCGCCGACTGGCACCTCGACGGCCTGCTCGCGCAGCTGCGTTGCCCGCTGCTCAGCCTGCACGGCGACAACGACGAGTTCGGCAGCCTGGCCCACCCCGAACGCTTTACACGCCTGGCAGGCGGCCCGAGCCGAATGCGGGTGCTGGCCGATTGCGGGCATGTGCCCCACCGTGAGCAGGCCGACCAGGTGCTCGAAGAAGTGCTGCGTTTTCTCGGCTGAACCTCGCCGCCCAGGCGTCGCGCCTATCCGCCTGTGTGGCCCGCTCAGCTGCGCGCCACGCAGGCGAATGGATATCCCGGCAAAGCCGATTATGCTTCTGATTACCTTGCCGCGATCTGGGGCAACGCCCCGTCGTGCTTCGCCGCAACCTGTAAGCCCTATGGCCTGGGTGCGCGCCTTGCAACTTGTTGAGCAACCTGGCCTACCTGATCTTCACGGAGGCGACCCATGGCGGTCCTCGACAGCGCATCCACGGGCAGTAGCGCGCCCCAACGTGGCATCACCCGGGAGGAGCGCAAGGTTATCTTCGCCTCTTCGCTGGGCACCGTGTTCGAATGGTACGACTTCTACCTCTATGGCTCGCTGGCGGCGATCATTGCCAAGCACTTCTTTGCCGGGGTAAACGAAACCACTGCGTTCATCTTCGCCCTGCTGGCGTTCGCTGCCGGCTTTGCCGTGCGGCCGTTCGGCGCGATCGTGTTCGGCCGCCTGGGTGACATGATCGGGCGCAAGCACACGTTCCTCATCACCATCGTGATCATGGGGCTGTCCACCGCGATCGTCGGTTTGCTGCCCAACTACGCCACCATCGGCGTGGCGGCGCCGGTCATTTTGATCACCCTGCGCCTGCTGCAGGGGCTGGCGCTGGGCGGTGAGTACGGTGGCGCGGCCACCTACGTGGCGGAACATGCACCGAAAGGACGGCGCGGCTTCTTCACCGCGTGGATCCAGACCACCGCTACCCTCGGGCTGTTCCTGTCGTTGCTGGTGATCCTCAGCTGCCGCACCCTGATGGGCAGCGAGGTGTTCGAGGACTGGGGCTGGCGGGTGCCGTTCCTGTTGTCGATCCTGCTGCTGGCGATCTCGGTGTATATCCGCCTGCAGCTCAACGAGTCACCGGTGTTCCTCAAGATCAAGGCCGAGGGCAAGGCGAGCAAGGCGCCGCTGACCGAGTCGTTCGCCCGTTGGGACAACCTCAAGGTGGTGATCATGTCGCTGCTCGGCGGCACCGCCGGGCAGGCGGTGGTGTGGTACACCGGGCAGTTCTACGCGCTGTTCTTCCTGTTGCAGATGCTCAAGATCGACCCGCAGACCGCCAACCTGCTGATTGCCGGGTCGCTTTTGATCGGCACGCCGTTCTTCATTCTGTTCGGCAGCCTGTCCGATCGCATCGGCCGCAAGCCGATCATCATGGTGGGCTGCATCCTGGCCGCATTGACTTACTTCCCGATCTTCAAGGGCCTTACCGAGTACGGCAACCCGGACGTGTTCGTCGCCCAGGAGCAGAACCCGGTGGTGGTGGTCGCCGACCCTGCGCAGTGTTCGTTCCAGTTCGACCCGGTGGGCAAGGCCCGTTTCACCAGCTCGTGCGACATCGCCAAGAGCCTGTTGGCCAAGCGCGCCATCCCCTACGAAAACCAGGCCGCCGAGCCCGGCAGCGTGGCCCAGGTGCGCATTGGCGAGCGGGTGTTGCCCAGCTTCGATGGGCGCAGCCTGGCGGCGGCGGACTTCAAGGCGCAGAACGACGCCTTCACCGGCACCCTGGGCACGGCGTTGAAAGAGGCCGGTTACCCGGAAAAAGCCGACCCTGCGAAGATCCACTACCCGATGGTGTTGCTGCTACTGACCATCCTGGTGATCTACGTGACCATGGTCTACGGGCCGATCGCCGCCTGGCTGGTGGAGCTGTTCCCGGCGCACATCCGCTACACCTCGATGTCGCTGCCGTACCACATCGGCAATGGCTGGTTCGGCGGTTTCCTGCCGACCGTGGCCTTCGCCATGGTGGCGGCCACCGGGGATATCTACTACGGGCTCTGGTACCCGATCGTGATCGCGGTGATGACGGCGGTGCTGGGCACCTTCTTCCTGCCGGAAACCAAGGACCGGGATATCACCAACACGTGATGGGCCAATATCATCGCGGGGCAAGCCCGCTCCCACGTTGTGGACTCCCCCCAAGTCCGGATGAAACGTGGGAGCGGGCTTGCCCCGCGATGGCGTCCACTTAGTCGAAGTACCCGCGCAGGCTGTAGCGATAGCCGGTATCGACCTCGGCGTTGCCGGCGTGGCTGTAAGTCTTCTTCAAGACGAACTCGAACGCCGGCTCGTACAGCCCATCGCGCACCAGCGCCCCCGCCAGCACCTCCACCTCATACAAGCCGTTGGCCAGCTCGATGATCGGCCGCCCTGGCTCCTGGTAGCGGGCCAGCAGGTCGCCGAGGGTCTTGTTGGTGAAATGCTGCAGCACGCGCCAGGTGAACAGCATCAGTGCGCGGTTCTCCACCCGCAGCACATGGCCGCGACGGCGGTGTTTGAGGCGGCTGCCTGGTTCGAGCAGGGCCGGGGTGCCCTGGTCGAGGGTGAACAGGATGCGGTAAGGCAGGTTGTCGATACCGGCCAAAGGCAGGATCACGCCCTCGTGCACCGCCAGGTCGCCACTGTCTCCGCTGGTGAAGGCGCGCGCCAGGTCATCGGGCAGATCGTGTTCGTGCTTGAAGTGCTCCAGCAGTTGAATGTCGCCGAGCAGGAAATAATCGACCAGGTCGTTGAGGACCTCGCTGAATTCATAGCGCATGGTTATTCCTTGTTGTGGCTGCGCTGAGCGGGATCGAGCAATGTAGCGGAGCGAGCAAGGGCGACGCCACCGCGGCGTTGCCCGATAGCGTCGGGGTCAGTGACGTTGCGCGATCTGGATGAGGTTGCCGCAGGTATCGTCGAATACCGCCACGGTGACTGGCCCCACATCCGTGGGGGGCTGGGTGAACTGCACGCCGGCCTTGCACAGCCGGGTGTATTCGCCCTGGATATCGCGCACGCTGAACGAGGTGGCCGGGATTCCATCCTGCTTCAGCGCAGTCTTGTAGGCCTTGGCTGCCGGATGGGCATCGGGTTCGAGCAGCAGCTCGACGCCGTTGGGATCGTTGGGGGAGGTGAGGGTGAGCCAGCGATGCTTGCCCATGGGAACATCATGTTTGGGCTCGAAGCCGAGCACGTAGTGGTAGAACGCCAAGGCCTTGGCCTGGTCGTCGACGAGAATGCTGGTGACCACGATCTTCATAGGCGCACACCGTTGTGGGTGGGTGTTACAGCAAGTAAAGACGGTCGCTGGGCTTTGACCAGCGTGGGCCGTAAAGTCCTCACCCCGCCTTGCGCAAGGTCAGGTTGATACGCCGCTCCCCCAGCCGTGGATGCACGCCGGGCTTGACCGGCAGCACGCCGTGAAAGCGCAGGCGGTCCTCACCGCCCCAGACCAGCACATCACCATGCTTCAGCGCGATTCGCTGCGTGCGGTCGGCGCGTTGCAGCCCGCCGAACAGGAACACCGCGGGCAACCCCAGTGAAATCGACACGATCGGCTGGCCGAAGTCGCGCTCGTCACGGTCCTGGTGCAGGCTCAGCCGGGTGCCGGGCAGGTAGTGGTTGATCAGGCAGGCGTCCGGCACGAAGCCTTCGAACCCGGCCAGCGCGGCAGCGCGCCCGGCCAGTGCCAGCAATACCGCTGGCAGGGCCGGCCAGGGCTGGCCGCTTAAGGGGTCGAGTGGGCTGTAGCGGTAGCCGCGTTCATCGCTGACCCAGCCCAGCGCCCCGCAGTTGCTCAGCGCCACCGCCATGCGCTGGCCGCCGGGGGTGTGCATGTGCCGCCAGGGTGCGGCGCGCAGCACCGGGCGCAAGGCATCGAGCAGGGCTTCGATCTCGCCCAGGGCGAAGCCGGGCAGCAGCACGGTATGGCTGGCCAGGCGTTGTGGCTGGGGGCCGAACAGGTCGAGGTCGGACTGGATCATCAGGTGGCGGCCGAGCAGGCAAGACAGGCGGCCAGTGTAGCGCTGTTGCTCGGTGAGAAGAAAAAAGGAACCGCGGCGCCAGGGAGAGCGGACACCGCGATTCAAAGGGGGGAGCGGGTCAGTGCTGGGTAACGGTGGCCATGTTGGTGTTGCCGAACTGGGTGATGCTGGCGGTCTGGCTGGCACCGCTCTGGTCGACGAAGGCCTGGTTGCCGTTGCCGCCCTGGGTCACGTAGGCGACGTTGACGCCGTCGGTCTGCTTGATGGTGGCCTGGTTGCCGCTGCCGTACAGCTGGTAGGTGTAGCTCTGGTTGCCGCTGCCGGACTGGTCGATGTTGACGATGCCGCCGTTGCCGGCGGAAATGCCTTCGGCGTAGTTGGCGGTACCGCGCTGGTCGGCAATCAGCAGGTTGTCGCTGCCGTTCTGCTCGAAATACAGCTCGTTGTTGGTATCGGCCTGTTTGGTTTCCATGGTGTTGCGGTTGCCGTTCTGGCTCAGCTTGGCGTACTGGCCGGTGTCGTTCTGGTTGAGGTTGACGCTGTTCTGATTGCCCACCTGGCTGATCTCGGCGCGCTGGTCGCTGCCGAACTGCCCACCGGACTTCTCGCCCTTCCAGTTGCTGGCCAGGATCTTGTTGCCGTTGCCCTGGGTGGTGATGGTCAGGCTGTGGTTGTCACCGGTCTGGTAGGTGAAGTGCAGGTTGTTGTTGCCGGTCTGCGAGATGCTGGTCACCGACTGGTTGGTCTCGAACTGGTCCGACCAGCTGGCGTTGGCGCGGCCGTTCTGGCTCAGGGTGGCACTGTTGCCCTCGCCGAAACTCTGGTCGATGTAGCCTTCGTTGAGCTGGCCGGTCTGGTAGACGCTGGCCTGGCTGGCGGTCTGGTTGTCCTGCCACACCTCCACGGAATGGCCGGTGCCGTACTGGTCGATGCCGATGGTGCCGCCGAAGCCGTTGCGCTGGTCACCGTAGGCCCAGTTTTCCCGGCCTTGCTGGTAGATGGCGATGTCGCCGTCCTGGTGGGTGAGGTGCTCGGCGGCGGCCTGGTTGTCGCTGCCGCTCTGGTTGATCAGGCTGCGGTTGTTGCTGCCGCCGAACAGTTGCTCGATGGTGGCGTCGTTGCGCTGCCCCGATTGCTGGGTGGTGGCCTGGCTGCCAAGTTGAGTGTCCTGCCAGATCACCGAGCGGTTGCCGGTGCCTTCCTGCATCTGCAGGGCCTGGTTGTTCTCGCCCACCGACTGGCTGGCGAAGGCGTCGTTGAGGGTACCGCCGGACAGCTGGGTGATCTGGCTGCCGTTTTCGAACAGCTGCTCGGCGTAGCCGGCGTTGAGCGAGCCGGTGGCGATCTGCTGGATATCGCTGGTGCTGTTGTCCTGCACGGCCATGTGGTTGTGGTCGCGGCCGGTCTGGCTCTGGCTGGCCGAGGCGTACGAGGCCTGGGTCTGTTTCACTTCGGCGATGTTCCTGTTGCCTTGTTGGTTCTGGGTCGAAGTGCTGTCGTCGGCCATGGCCTGGCCGGCCAGCGCCAGGACAATGGCGGCGCTCAGGGGGGCGAGCTTGTACATGGTGAAGCCTCCTGCTGTGTCGATGGCGTTAACGGTATTGGGTGATGTGCACTTGCTGGCCATTGCCGGCCTGGGTCACGGCGCTGGTCAGCCCCGTGCCGCTCTGCTCGATGGTGGCGTTGTTGTGGTTGCCGATCTGCTCGATGGCGGCGGTGTTACCGCTGCCGTTCTGGCGGATCGACGCGTTGTTGCCGTAGCCCTGCTGGTTGATCGAGGCCATCAGGTCGCTGCCTTGCTGCAGGATGTACGCCTCCTGCGCGCCCCCGGCCTGGACGATCTGGCCCAGCAGGGCCACGCCGTTCTGGTCGAGGGCGGCGCGGTTGCCGTTGCCCTGCTGCTCGATCACCGCCAGCTGGCCGGCAGCGCTGGGCAGCAGCCGCAGCACCAGCGGCTCGCCCAGGTCGTTGCCGGCCGCAAGGTCGGCGTTGTCCATCAGGTCGTCGGCCCAGGCCTGGCCACTCAGGGCCAGGCACAGCAGCAGCGGGGACAGGCGTTTCATGGCGCGCTCCTTGGGCTTACTGCACCACCACGTTGACGGTGCGCGTGGTGCCCTGGCTGCTGGTCACGGTTGCCGTAGGCGCCGCCGTCGGTACCACCGTGGTGCTGTTGCTGACGGCCAGGCGCCAGCGGCCGGTGACCGGCACGGTGGTGGTACCCAGGGTCTGCACGCCGGTGGTGGTGGTCACCCGTACGGTGATGGTGTTGCCGGTGGTCACCGATGAGGTGCCGCTGATGTCCCAGTTGTAGCGGTTGTTGGAGCGTGCCGTGACCGTTGCCGCGGTGACCGCGAAGGTCTCCTGGGGTGGCCGTGGCGACACCTGCACGGTGACCGTGCCAGGGGTGGACAGGGCGCCGATCGAGTCACGCACGATGTAGGTGAAGGTGGTGCTGAACGCTGTGGTGACCGTGGCCGGTGGCGTGTAGGTGATGGTGCTGCCGTTGGTGCTCACCGTGCCGCGCCCGGCCGGGATCGGCTGGGTGACGCTGGCGATGGTCAGCGGCAGGTTGCCCTCCGGATCGGTGTCGTTGGCCAGGGCGTTGATGGTCAGGGGGACGCCCAGGGTGGCGACGCTGTCGGCCACTGCCGTGGGGGCCCGGTTGGGCGCGACGTTGACGGTGACCGTGGCCGGTTCCGACTTCAGCCCCTTGGCATCCATGGCGCGGTAGCTGAAGGTCGCCACCAATGGGCTGGTGGCGCCGGCCGGTGGGGTGTAGGTGACGGCGGTGGTGCCGTTCATCACCACGCCGCCCAGGCCGGTGCCGGGTTGCGTGAGGTCGCTGATGGTCAGCGGCAGGTTGCCGTCCGGGTCGCTGTCGTTGGCCAGCAGGTTGAGGGTGACCGGGACGCCGACACTGGTGCTGCCGCTGTCGGCCTGGGCCAGCGGTGGCTGGTTGCCGGCCGAGATCGGTGCGTTGCCGACCACCACCACCGGCTCGACGTCGCTGCCGCCATGGGCGGACTTGACGGTGATGCTGGCGGGTGGCTGGCTCAGGTCGTTGACCGTCAGGCTTTGCAGCACGCCGGCCTTGGACATGCGCCCGTAGCCTTGCACCACCAGGTCAGGCACTACCACCTCGTCGCTGGAGCGGGCCTCGACCAGCAGGCGCTTGGTGACCCAGTCGTAGCGGGCGTTGGTGACCCGTACCACGTCGCTGAGCTTGCTCGACACGGCGGTGGGTTTGGTGGTGCCGGCGCTGCTGCTGGCGGTGACCACCACCACCGGCGGTGGCGCGGCCTGGCTCAGCTGCTGGCTGAAGAACAGCCCGTTGTTGTCTGGCAGCAGGCTGAACTGGCAGGGTGAGGGTGGCGTGCCGACCAGCGCCAGGCCGTTGCGCAGGCACAGGCTGGCGGTGTTCGGCGCCTTGGCGAAGACTTCGACGCGGGTGCCGACGCCGCTGCGCGAGTAGGTGGCGCGTTCGAGGGTGACCGGGGTCTGGGCGCGTTGGTCGAGGACCTTGCCAGAGACCGTGAAGGCGTTGGTCTGGATCGTGCCCGCCGGGCCTTGGATGCGCACGAAGTTGGTGTTGTTCGGGCTGCCGGTCACCGCTTCGGTGGTGTTGGGGTCGCCGACGAAGGTTTCGGTGGCGCCGGTGTCCGGATTGACTTCGGTGTACGGGCCGCCGACACCGCGCAGGAACGGGCCGATGTTGCCGTTTAGCGCACCGCTGAAGTTGCCCGGGGCGCCGATGCCGATGTCGCGGGTGATGTTGACCGCGCGGCGGCCCACCTGGTTGGCGGCGACGGTGACAGTTTCCACGCCGTAGGGGTGGGTGATGGTGTAGGTGCCTGCGGTGGGTATCGAGGCGCGGATGCGGATGCGGGCGAAGCTCTGCTGGTCGCCGTCGACCGGGTTCTCGGCGGCGAACGCCGCCTCTATGCCGGCCACATAGACTTCCAGCTCGTAGCCACTGTTGCCTGCGGCAGGGATCGAGGTCTCGGCGAGGAACCAGAACATCTCGGGCGGCCAGTTGTCGGGGAACACCAGCGGCAAGGTGTCGTCATAGACCCCAGGCTCCGGCAGCAGGGTGCACATGTAGGCCGGGGCGCCTGGCCCGCCGGGGAAGCGGGTACTGGTGGCACGCGACTGGCACAGCTCCAGCGACAGGTTGGTGGCGTCCTTGTACCACATGGGGTAGCCCCCGGTGGCGAAGGTGTAGGGGCCCGGGTCGACCTCGGTCAGCACGGCCCAGGCCGCGCTGCTCACGCTGAGGCTGAAACCGGCGGCGCACAGCGCCCGGCGTGACCAAGTATTCATGCTGCCTCCTGGAAGTCTGTTCATGGCACCAGCACCACGGGTTCGCTGTCGCTGCCGCCATTGCTACTGCTGACTTGCACCGTGGCCGGTGGAATCGGCGACAGGCCGGTGGTCAGCGCCTTAACCGCGCCGTTGCCGGACAGGTTGCCGATCAGCGTGCCGTTGCCGGTACGGGCGGTCAGGGCCGGCGGGCTGGTCTCGTCGCTGCTGCTGGCCACCAGGGTCAGCTGGCCGCTGCCCAGGCTGTATTCGGCACGGCTGATCACCACCAGGTCGGTCAGGGGCATCGGCGTGGTGGTCGGGGTGCTGGTGGCGATGGCCAGGCTGTTGTCGGCGGTGACCTGCAGGGTCAGTGGCAGGGCGGGGTTGAGCACGGATTGGGCATACCAGCTGCCGGTGCCGTTGGCTTCGCCCAGGGCCAGTGCCGGGGTCTGGCTGCTGAGGGTGACGGTGGCCGGTGCCGGCGGCGCCATGACGAACACATCCTGCTGGGCGCGCAGGTTGCCGTTTTCGGTATGCCGGGAGTAGGTGCTGCGCTGCGGGATCAGCGGGGTTGGCCGGTTGACCTCGGACAGCTTGCCGGACACGCTGAAGACCGTGGTGCGCAGGTCGATGCCGTTGGGGCCTTCGATGCGCACAAAGTTGGTGTTGAACGGGCTACCGGTGACCGGCTCGTCGAGGTTGGGGTCGCCGATGAAACGTTCGTTGCCTTCGGTGTACGGGCCGTTGACGCTGCGCAGGAACGGCCCGACATCGCCCTTGAGTGCGCCACTGAAGTCGCCCGCACCGGCGATACCGATGTCGCGGGTCATGTTGATCGCCCGGCGCCCGCCGGCCGGCACGTCGAACACTTCGACGCCATAGGGGTGGGTGACGGTATAGGTGCCTGCCACCGGGACATCGACGCGAATGCGCACCCGGGCGAAGCTGACCTGATCGCCGGCGATCGGCTCTTCGGCGGCGAATGCCGCTTCGATGGCCGTGCCAAAGCTCAGGTCGATACCGCGGGCGGCGTCGACGATCGCGGCATCGGCGGTGAACCAGAAGGCTTCGTCGGGGAAGTTGGTGGGGAACACGATGGGTTGGGTGTCATCGAACACGCCGGGGGTGGGCAGCAGCGTGCACATGTAGGCTGGCGCGCCGGGCGCACCGGCAACCCGAGAACTCACGGCCTTGGTCAGGCACAGGTCGAGGGTGCGGCCATGGCTGTCCTGGTACCAGGCGGGGAAGCCGCTTGCGGGAGCGGGTGGGTAGGGACCGGGGTCGACCGCATACAACGCAGCCTGTGCCGGTAGCTGGAGCAGGCCGGCGACGATCGCGATGGCCAGCGGACGGGGTGTCGGTCGGTGCATGAGTCGATTCCTCCTGCAAACGGGCCCATGGGTTGGGGCGTCTGGGGAGGAGTCGGCAAGTGTTGTGCCAGGTTGCTCAGGATGCTCTGCAGGCCTTTAATTGCGGGGTCTGCAGCCTGGATAGCCATCTACAAATTGAAAAATTCGGGTGGGCAGGTGGCCCCAGCTTTGGGGAATCGGGGTGTGCACTGGCGATGCTTCGCTGGTCTTTAGACATGCACCAAGGCGGGCGCCGCCTCTTTCACAGGACTACATCGCCCGAAACAGATGTGGGAGCTGGCAAGCCAGCTCCCACATTTGTATCGGGCCAGTTACTTCTGGGGCTTCATCGCTGTCCGCCTTGTTGGCATGGCGCTACATCGAGGTGGGCGTTGTTACTGCGCCTTTCAGCGCTCGCGCATGAAGAACCCGGCCACGTACTTGCGGAAGGTCTCCAGGCTCTTGAAGTCGGCGTAGCGCTTGAAATGCTCGGTGTCCGGCTCCGGGCCGACCGGCTGCTCCAGCAACGACACCGACAGCACCCGGTCCTGGTCCGAGGTGAGCACCAGCTCGTCCATTACCTGGCCGCCGATCACCGGGCGGCGCATCAGCACCTTCACGCCTTTGCCGGCCATCCAGTCGATCAACGAGACCAGCGCCTTGAGCGGTTCGCGCTCTTCATCGCGGTACACCGGGAACAGCTGCGCGCGCGACAGCACCGGCACGCTGGCCACGTGGATCATTTCGTAGAAGTGGCTGCCGGCAGTGGCCGGCGAATACAGCGCCAGGGCCAGCAGTGGGCCGCTGGTGCGGTTGCCGCCCCAGTACTGGTGGTGGCCCTGGAAGTCGAAGCCGTCCTCGCTGCGCGCATTGATCACCTTGCGCCCCTTGATCTGCTCCACGCAGTCGAGCAGCAGGCCATGGCGGCGGTGGTTGCCGAACACCGTCGCCTCGCGCAGGCGGGCCTTGAGCATCATCATGTGCTTCATGTCCAGGCGGGTTTCCAGGTAGTTGCTGGCCGGCACCCGCTCCAGCAACGGGTAGCGAGCGGCCACGCCACGCAGCTCGGCGAACTGGGCGGTGAGGTCCTTCTTCAGGTGGGTGGCGTAGACGTTCAGGCCGCTGGCCTCGATCCAGGTCAGCAGCAGCGACAGCAGGCGCTGCTGTTCACGGCGCTCGCCGGGTGTGCGCGGGCTGGTTTCGCTCGCTTCGCGCTCATCGGCACGGCGGTAGTCGCCGATCAGCCGCAAGGGGGTATCCGGGGGCAACCAGGCGGCAGGTTGGTTGATTTCTTCGCTGCGCTCGGCGGCTTCGCGTTCATCCTTGCTGAACGGGCAGCCGGGGGCGTGCTCGGGGGTGTCGGGGTTGTTGCGCAGGAACAGCGTGCCGGTGCTGCCGTTCAACGAGATGTTGAGCACCGGCAAGGCGTCCTTGCGGCAGTCGCAGGCCAGCCACTGGTTGGCGCCGCGCACTTTCATCAGCCATTGGTTGGCCTGCAGCAATCGGGGGCCGGCGAGGGTGCCGTTGACGAAGCCGACCAGCAGCTCTTCTTCGGCCGGGGTCAGGCTGCGCACCTGCGCGGCGGATTTTTCGATGATTCGCATTGAGGGGCAGCTCCAAGCTACGAGCTGCAAGCTTCAAGCAAAGCCGCGTGGGTTTCAACTTGAAGCGTGCAGCTTGCGGCTTGCAGCTTAATTGCCGCCGAACATTTTCGCCGCGCGATCGCGGATTTCCTCGACGCTCAGGTCTTCCTTGTGGGTAGAGATGAACCACATGTTGTTGAACGGATCCTTCAAGGTGCCGCTGCGGTCGCCGTAGAACTGGTCCTTCACCTCGCTCAACTGCTGAGCGCCAGCGGCGATCGCCTGGGCGAAGACTTTGTCGCAGTCCTCGACGTACAGGTGCAGGCCGACGGCGGGATGCTCGATGGTCTGGCTCGGCTTGAGGGTGTTCGGCATGTCGCAGGGGTCGCCGAGCATCAGCGAGGAATCGCCGATTTTCAGTTCGGCATGGCCGACGCGGCCTTGGGGGTCTTCAAGGCGGAACATCTCGACCGCGCCAAAGGCCTTCTTGTAGAACTCGATGGCCTTGGCGGCGTCCTTGATGCCGAGGTAGGGGGTGATGCTGTGCTGGCCTTCGGGGATGGGCTTGACTGCCATTTGCGTACTCTCCTTTCACCTGGGTGGGCCATGTGCGCGTTGCGCCACGGTGGTGACTTAGAGTCGTACAGGCGGGCAGGAAATCGACCTGAGGTTTAGATCGATTGCCTATAAAAAACGCGCCGCCCCCGGGTTTGCGAACACGGGGGCGGCGGCGTCGATCAGAAGATGTAGTCGGTGGTCAGGAAACTCGACTGCCGATTGCGGATGATCTCGCTGATCAGTTCCTTGTTCGCCTCCTGGAAGCGGGTCGCCACCAGCGTGCGGATGGAGAACACCCGCAGTGCGTCATGCACCGACAGCGTGCCCTCGGCGCTGTTCTTGCGGCCATTGAATGGGTAGGTGTCCGGCCCGCGCTGGCACTGGGCATTGATATTGATGCGGCCAACCTGGTTGGCGAAGGTGTCGACCAGCGCGCCGATGGTGGCGGGGTCGTTGCCGAACAGGCTCAGTTGCTGGCCGTAGTCCGAATCGAGCACGTAGTCGATCACGGTCTGCAGGTCACGATAGGGCACCACTGGCACCAGCGGGCCGAACTGCTCCTCGTGGTAGACACGCATGTCCTGGCTGACCGGGTAGAGCAGGGCGGGGTAGAAGAACGAACCACGGCTGAGGCCACCGCCTTCGTTGAGCACCCGCGCGCCCTTGCCGGTGGCATCGGCCAGCAGGCCGTCGAGGTAGTCGAGCTTGCCCGACTCAGGCAGTGGCGTCAGCGCCACGCCGGGCTCCCAGGGCATGCCGGGCTTGAGCGCGGCGAGCTTGCGCTGGAACTTGTCGAGGAACGGCTCGACCACGTCTTCATGGACGAACAGGATCTTCAGCGCGGTGCAGCGCTGGCCGTTGAACGACAGGGCGCCGGTGACGGCCTCTTCAACGGCGTTGTCCAGGTCGACCTGGGGCAGCACGATGCCGGGGTTCTTGGCGTCCAGGCCAAGTGCTGCGCGCAGGCGGTGCGGGCGTGGGTGCAGCTTTTTCAGGTCGGCGGCAGCCTTGTGGGTGCCGATGAAGGCGAATACGTCGATCTTGCCGCTGGCCATCAGGGCGCTCACGGTTTCGCGGCCACGGCCATAGATGACGTTGATCACCCCGGCCGGGAAGCTGTCGCGGAAGGCTTCGAGCAGCGGGCGGATCAGCAGCACGCCAAACTTGGCCGGCTTGAACACCACGGTGTTGCCCATGATCAGCGCCGGGATGAGCGTGGTGAAGGTCTCGTTGAGCGGGTAGTTGTAGGGCCCCATGCACAGCGCCACGCCCAATGGCGCGCGGCGGATCTGGCCGAGGGTGCCTTGTTCCAGCTCGAAGCGGCTGGAGCGGCGGTCGAGGTCCTTGAGCGCATTGATGGTATCGACGATGTAGTCGCAGGTGCGGTCGAACTCTTTCTCGGAGTCCTTGAGGTTCTTGCCGATCTCCCACATCAGCAGCTTGACCACCGCCGTGCGCTGTTCGCGCATGCGCGCCAGGAAGGTTTCGACATGCTGGATGCGCTCGGCCACGCGCATCGTCGGCCAGGCGCCGCGGCCCTTGTCATAGGCCTGGACCGCGGCGTCCAGGGCAGTGAGGGCGGTGTCGGCGTCGAGCAGCGGCGCGCTGCCGAGGGTCACCTGGCGCTCGCCGTCACTGTGCTTGAGCCACACCGGGCTGTGCACCGTGGCCAGCGGGCCATCCCAGTGCCTGAGTTCACCGGCCACCAGGTAGTCGCGTTGCTCCAGAGGCTCGCCCAGGCGCCATTGCGCGGGGATGTCGTCAGGGGTGGGAAACAGCGAGTCGAGCAGACGTTCCATGGGGCTAGCACCTCTTGTATTTGGCTGGGTGAAACGCTTCAGCATCCGAGCATGCACCCCGCGCAGGAAAAAAACCAGTCTGGCTCAACATTGCCTGGGGTGCGCCGATACAGGATGAATCGACTCCGATGTCAGGCCTATGACCAGCAACAATCGCCCCGCACTCGATGACCCCTTGCCCGAAAAGGGCGCCCTGCGCCGTACCCTCAATCGCATGCTGCCGGTAGGTTTCGCCGTGGTCGGGATCGGCCTGTCCATGGTGCTCGGCCACCTCGATGCCCAGCGCGAGCAGGCCGAGCAGGTGGCCAACCTTGCCGCGCGCCTGTCTGGTGTGCGCGGGGCGCTGGAGGCGCAGTTGCGCGCGGCGTTCAGCGAGGCCGAGGGCATCGCCCAGCTGATCAGCGCCGACGGCAGCATCAGTGTCGAGCATTTTCACGGCATGGCCCGGGATGCCTTGGCTTCGGTGCCTTACATGCGCCATATCGCCCTGGCGCCGGGTGATGTGGTGAGCGATGTCTACCCGCTGGAGGGCAACGAGCAACTGCTTGGCCTCGATTACCGGCTTTTGCCGCTGCAGTTTCCGCTGCTGGTGTCGGCGCGTGACCGGCAGGCTCCGGTGCTGGCAGGCCCCCTGCAACTGCTGCAGGGTGGCCGGGGGCTGATCTACCGGCGGCCGATCTTCGTCACCGGCAAGCGCGGGGTGAAGTTGTACTGGGGCAATCTCTCGGTCGTCGCCGACATCGATCGCCTGCTGCTCACCGCCGGCCTGCGCCCGGAGGCGGGCTTCGAACTGGCAGTGCGTGGCAGTGATGGCAAGGGCGCCGATGGCGAGGTGATCTGGGGGGATGCGCAGTTGTTCGAGGCGCCCCAGGTGAAGGTCAGCGTGGACGTGCCGGGCGGCCTCTGGCAGCTGGTGGCCGCGCCGCGTGGCGGCTGGTCGGCGCTCAATCTGTTTGCCTCGCCGCTGTTCCTGTTTGCCTTGACCACCACCGGCCTGTTCAGCCTGTTCGTCGCCCAGCTCAACCGCAAGCAGCGCCTGCTGGCGCTGCGTAACCGCGAGCTGCGCCAATACCAGGCCCAGCTGGAACGGCTGGCCCACTACGACACCATCACCGGGCTGCCCAACCGCGTGCTGTTCCTGCAGCAGTTGAGTGCGGCCATCGAACAGGGCCATGGCCTGGCGGTGCTGATGCTCGATATCGACGGCTTCAAGCAGGTGAACGACAGCCTCGGCCACCCCATGGGCGACCTGTTGCTGCAACAGGCCACCGCGCGTTTCCTGCAGGAACTGGACACCCAGGACCGGGTTTGCCGGTTGGGCGGCGACGAGTTCGTGTTCATGCTGCAGGGCACACAGGGCCAGGTCAGCCACCAGATCCGCGCCGTGCTGCGTTGCCTGCAGCGCCCGTTCGACCTCAACGGCAATGCCAGCCTGGTCACCGGCAGCATTGGCCTGGCCTGGTGCCCGCAGCATGGCGAGGACGCCGACAGCCTGCTGCGCCACGCCGATACCGCCATGTATGCAGCCAAGGAGAGCGGCCGCAACGCCTGGCGCCCGTACCACCCGGACATGACCGAACGCCTGCAGCAGCGCCTGGAGTTGGAGCGCAACCTGCGCCGGGCCCTGGAATACAACGAGTTCGAGCTGTGGTACCAGCCCAAGCTCGACCTGTTCAGTGGTGGCCTGGAAGGGGTCGAGGCGTTGTTGCGCTGGCGCGATCCGCAGCACGGCCTGGTGTCTCCGGGAGAATTCATTCCGTTGGCCGAGCGCACCGGGTTGATCATTCCGTTGGGCGAGCGCGTGCTGGAACTGGCCTGCGCGCAGTTGGCGCAGTGGCGAGCACAGGACCTGCTGCCCGGGCCGCTGGCGATCAACGTGGCGGCGCTGCAGATCGAGCGCAGTGACTATGTCAGCGCCCTGGCCTGTGCCCTGGAGCTGCATGGGCTGCCGGCCAACCTGCTGGAAGTGGAGATCACCGAGAGCCTGCTGATGGAGAGCCAGCAACAGGCCTGCGCGGTGCTGGCGCAGTTGCAGGCGATGGGCGTGGCCACTGCGGTGGACGACTTCGGCACGGGTTATTCGTCGCTGGCCTACCTGCGCGCGCTGCCGATCGACCATTTGAAGATCGACCGCGCCTTCATCAAGGACCTGCCTGGCGACGACGACGCGGTGGCTATCGCCCGGGCGATCATCGACCTGGGGCATGCCCTGGGTTTCAGGATTACCGCCGAAGGGATCGAGACTCAGGAGCAGTACGACTTTCTGCGCAACGCCGGGTGCGACCAGGGGCAGGGCTTCTTGCTTGGCCGGCCTATGCCGGCGGCGGCCTTGCAGCACTGGCTGGCCGAGCACCGCGAGCGGCGGCGCCCGGCCAGGGAGTGAGCGTCGCCGCTGGCGGTTGCGCTACATGGGCAGCTCTAGTATTCGCCAGGCGGCCTGGCTCATCGCATAGTCATGCATCAGCGGTTCTGCGTCGATGCGCTGCAGGCGCCGCCAGAGTTCCCTCAGCGCTGTACCGGGGTCATCCAGATAGGCGTCGCTGACCAGCACGGCGCGCAGCCCGCGGCGATAGGCAATGGGCAGCCGCTGCCAGATCGCCTGTTGTGCGACAGTGGTGCCCTCGAGGAGTTCTTCGTACTGGTAGTCGGCCACCAGCAGGTCGATGCCATGCGTCTGGTAATACCCATCGATCTGGCCCCGTATCGCGGGCGTCAGCCAATCGCTCTCCAGCTCCATGGCCCGGGCGACGTGCCCTGGAAACACTATCCCCTGCGGCAGGGCGATGAATTGGTTGTCGGAGAGGTCCAGCACCGACAGACCGATGCCGTTGCTGGCTTCGCTAGGCCTTGGCAGGCTGTCCAGCCCCTGTGGCAATTGCGTGAGGCTGGTGTTGTCGAGGCTTACCAGTTGCAGTTCACGCAGGTTGCCAAGGTCGGGAGCGCGCAGCAGCGGGTTCTCGGAGAGGTCAAGGTGCAGCAGATTGGGCGAACGCTCCAGGCGCGCCTGGGCCAGGTCGTCCCAGGTGATGCGGTTGCCTTGCAAGTCGAGCGAGATTAACCGCAGTGGCACGGCCAGCTCTGGCAAGGTGGCGAATCGGTTGTCCCGCAGGTGCAGGCGCTCCAGCAGTGGGAAGCGCTCGAGGAACTCCGGGTGCAGCCAGCTCAACTGCGGGTTGCCACTGAGCTCGAGCTCCTCGACGTGCCTGAAGTCATCCGGCAGGGCGAGGCTGGCGATATCCTCGTTGGTCAGTTCGAGGCCCGCCAGGTCCAGCGCCTGGATGCCCTGCGCCGGGACTATCGGGCTGGGTGAGTCGCGGTGCCAGGCATCGATGATCGGGCGCACGGCCCGCTGGCGCCGGGGTGAGCCGGCCGACCATTCGGCCAGTTCGTCGCGCAGGCTTTGCAGGCGCGCTTCCAGCCTGGCCAGCGCGAACTCCGGGGTAATGCCCTGGCGGTGCCAGCGCGACAGGTCGGCACGGAACTGTCGGTTATCGCTGCTGGGGTACAGACGCCGGTAGCGTCCACGGGTGGCGTCACGCAGCAACGGCGGCGGGTAGCCGCCGCCTACATCGCCGCCGCGCAGCCAGAGCTGTCGCCACCGCGCGGGAGCGCCGCCCCAGAGCCGTCTGGCCAGGCCCTGCCGATCATTCTGGGCCAGCACCTGCTCGCGCAAACCTTCGGCGCCCTCGATGCGCAGCCCCAACGCCTGTAACCGGGCGCTGGAAAAAACCTCGACCAGTGCGCGGCACAGGTCTTGATCGATCGTGCCGGCTACCGGGCGCTCGCCGTGGTAGGCCTCATAGCCCTCGGCGGACTTGATCAGGGTGTAGCGTTCGCTTGCCTGGCTGTCGCCGATGGCGCGCAGCACTTGCCCTTGGGGGCTGCCAGCGCGCAGTTCCAGGCGCAGCGTCGAGCGGCCGGACATCCGTTCGACGTACATGAGCACCAGGCGCTCGCTGTCGGTTGAGGCCAGGCGTGGTAGCCACACGCCTTCCAGGGCACGAGTGAGGGGCAAGTCGCTTGCCACCTGGCGGGCAGCATTGTCGAGCCAGGTCGGTAGTTGGCCGGCGCTGCGCTCGCTGGCCGCCAGCCTGGCGACCAGGCGTGTGGCCAGCGGCCGGGTCAGACGTGGATGGGCGAGCAGCAGTTGATCGACCAGCGGGTCGGCTGGGCTGGCCGGGTTGTAGTAACCCTCGAACAGTGGGGCGTGGGCGAGGCTGGCGTCCTGCGCCATCCGGGCCTGGGCCTGCTGCTCGGCACGCAGGCGTGCCAGGGTATCGGCCAGCAGCGGCGGGGCGGGCCTGGACCGCAGGTGCACCTGGCGCAGGGCGTCTTCGCCCAGGCCGCACACCTGCGTGGCCCGGCGCAGTTCATCGTCAGTGAAACCCGCGAACTCCGGCCCCAAGCGCCGAATCAGGTAGACCAGGTCCCAGTCCTGGGGCTGTTCGTGCTCGGCATGCCAGGCGCCTTCGCCATTGTGCTCAAGCAGCGGCTGATAGGCGTCGTTGCGCTCTGGGTGAACGATGCGCCAGCGCTTGAGCTGTGGGTCGAGGCGCTGTTCATACAGATGCCCGTCGATGCGGATGAAATACCTGTCGCCGTGTTCGAACTGCCCGCTGAGGTTGGCTTGCAGCGTGTCAGGCAGGGCCATCGGGCTGCGGTAGGGGGCAAGCTCCGGGTGCCACAGCCGTCGGCTGCCGTCGGCCACTCGCACCTGATCGAGGCTTTCCATCAGCGGGCTGTTGAACAGCTTCGGCAACACCTTGCCGGCCGCATGCAGGCCACCGATCAAGGCCAGGTTAAGCCCGACGGCCTCAAGGTGACGCAAAGCCAGCTGGCGATCGCCGATGTTCCATGCCTCATAGCCCTCGTAGGCCTCGTCCAGCAGTTGGCAGGCGATGACGGCAAGCAGCAGGGTGCCGACCCCGGGGACAAAAAAGCCGGCAACGGTCAGTACATCCATGCCAAGGCTCCGCCACTCGTCGCGACGGCGCTTGCGCGCCTGCTCGTCGGCATCGGCGGTCGGGACTGCCAGCAGGCGCGCTTCGGCTTTGAGCCGGGCCAGGTGCCGATCCTGAAGGAAACCGAATACTTCGCCAGGCACCGGGGCGAGGGTCAGGTACAAGTTCGCCGGGCTGGCACTGACCCAGGTCTGGTCACTGAGGCCGAGGCCGCTGGCGTCGAGGTTCTGGCGCAGCAGGTCGAGGAACTGTGCGCGCTGGTCAAGTGACAGGTAGGCCAGGAAGCGCTGGCGGGCTTGCGGGTCGAGCAACCGTTGCGCCAGCGCGGCCTCCACTGCTTGCTGGTCCTTGCACAGTTGCAATGCCGCGCTGTGCCCGGGCAGGTACAGCAGCAGGCCGGCCTTGGCAGCGTCGATCAGCAGCACCTCATGCAAGGGCATGCCGAACAGCGCGAGCGTCCAGCAGTTGCCGGGGGCACCGTTGAGCAGGCGCTCCACTTCATCGCGGGCGGTGCCGCTGAGGGCGTGGCGCAGGTAGCCGACATCGGCCGCCACTCGCAGACGGTCGCGCTGCACCGCCATGGCCAGGGAACGCAACCGTGCCTGGTCGCTGCCGTCGAAGATGTGCTGCAGGTGCTCCTGGTAACGTTGGCCAAGGTCAAGTTGCCTGCAGCTGCTGGCAAAGGCCTGGGGCGTGAGGGGCAGGGCGTTGACCTGATAGGCCTCGGATGTCATCTGAAAGGCAGCGCCTTGGGTGTCGAAACCGATTGGCGCGAAACCTTCGACGGTGATCGGCTGCACGCTGATGTCGGCTGCCGCAGCAATGGCGCTGTGGCTGTCGAACGACTCATCGCCGGCAAAGTTGAGCAATGCCGCCTGCAGCAGGCTGTGCCGTTCGCTGCTGTACAGGAAGCGGGTGCCGAGCCAGGACCACTCGCGTTGCACATGCAGCAGCTGGGTGTCACGTACAGGTGCGAGCATGCTGTCTTGCGCAAGGTGTGCCTGCAGCAGAGGCTCGCAGAATTCGCTTATTTGCTGCAGCCCCTTGAGTGCGCGGGACAAGGCCTGTTGCGAGCGTGCCAGGCGGTCCTGGCTGGCGAGCAGGGCTTCGCGCAGGTCGGGGGCGGCATTGCTGAACCAGTCGGCCTCTGCCCCGGGCAGGCCTTGGGCGGGTTCCAGTGCACTGCGCAGGGCTTGCCAGTGTTCGGTTGGTAGTGGCTGGGTCCAGCCAGGAAGCTGCTGTTCTAGTAGCTGTTGATGCGGGTTGATATCCGGGTAGGGCATGCGGTGACTCCTGTTCGATCGAACGAACAGCAGGCACCGAAAAGATTCAGCGGGTGCGGTAGATAGCTAATGACGGGGACGATAGGCAGGCGGACCTGAAGACACTGTGCTTGGCTATTAAATTGGCGCCAAGGAATACCTGGCCTTGATATCAATGTGCCGCTTGCAAAGTGATTTTCTTGCACCTTTAATTGTTTCTGAATGTGAGTGCAGTTAATGACTTTATAAGTGTTGAATATCAGATGGTTAGGTTGGCGCTTCAAGCACTTAGGCGGTTTTATTCAGGTGTGTCCATCCGATAACAGCAAGGGACGTTGACGCGCGATGAAACAATACTTGACGGCTGTTGCCCGTAAATTCATATCGCCCTCCATGCGCTATGAACTCAGGAATGTATCAAACAAGTTACGCGATTTTCTCGGGCGCGCCTGTTTCTGGCGCTGGGAAATAGCCAGGTTTCGTCTGCAACAGGAAAGCCCCTACGAAATCCTGTACATCGGCCGTAAGCAGGGCCGGGAGATGGCCAAATTGCTCATCGGCGGCAAGGGGCAGGGCAATGCGCCCGCCGCCAACGAGCCAGTGCAACCGGCAGCATCGGGGCACGTGGTGGTGGTGAGCGAGATGCCGACCACAGGCGCCTTGAACGTACCGCATTACCTGAGCGCCGTGGTGCCGTTGGGGCGCCCGCTGGAGGAGATCACCGCGCGTTACGACAGTGAGCTGCGCCGCAGCATCCGCAAGAACCGGCCGCTCTATCAGATGCGCCAGACCCTGGACGATGACGAAATCGCCATGGCCGATCGCGAACTGCTGCGCCCGTACGCCTCGGCGCGGCAGGGTATTCATGCCGCGCAGTTTCCCACCGACGATGTGTTCCGCCTGGCCAAAGGGGTCGGCCGGCTTGACTTGATCACGCTGGAGGGCGAGGTGGTTGCCTGCCACCTGGGTTGCGAGATCACCCGTGGCGGCAAACGTTACTGGAGCACCCTGCGCTTCGGTTATTGCGAAGCGGTGTTCGCGGACGCGAAACGCCTGCGTGAGGTCAACTCGATTACCACCTACATGGCCCTCGAATGGGCCCTGGAGCAGGGCTACGACTATTACGACATCGGCCTGTGCGTGGCGCGGCCGGATGACGGGCTGCTGAAATGGAAAAGACGGCGCGGTGGGGATATCGATGGCTTGAACAACCACGCGTACATGTTTGTCCGGCTGCCCAAGGCGGGGGTTGCCCAGTTTCTCTGGGACACACCGCTGTTCGCCGTCGAAGGCAACAAGCTGACCCTGCACCTGGGTGTGCCTGACGGGCCAAGCGATGAGGAAGTCGCCAGTCGGTACCATGAAATGGTGTTCGGCGGCCTGCACAAGATCTACCTGTATGGCGCCAAAGACGCGGGTGAGCAGTTTCTGGAAAACCTGCGCGGCCGTTACGCCAGCGTGCAGACACCGCCGACCATGGAGCGGGTAGTGTCCAGCTAAGGTTGAGGATTTCGAGCGCATGTTGCGCCAAACCAGTGACGCTGTGCTCAAGCACGGGGGACATCATGGGAAGTGGTATTTCGAATTTCAGCGCACCGCCCACCCGACATAACACCTGGACGTTGGCCGCTTACAAGAACATGGCCAGGAAGCGCCTTGGGCGCAAGCCAGACATCGACCTTAAAAGTGTTGCGGACAAAAGCTGGGACATTGCGCCCGGGGAGTCCACGGTCTCGCCAGCGGCCTTCTTTCTGCCAGGCCAGCTGGAGCGGGTGACCGGCTGGGAGGGCAAGCGTTTCTACCCTTACGTCCACCCCGCACAGACCATGGAGGGCGGGGTGTGCATCGAGCAGGGCGCAACCCGTGGCTACCTGATCAAGGACGCCTGGCTGATCGACGGCGCGCTCTACAAGGGCAATGCCAGCCATTGGTTATCGCGAAAGCCCAGCACCTTCCCACGGATCAGCGTGGACCACGAGATCGAGCGTGGCGCCGTTTACTGCACGCAGAACGGCAATTCGTGGTTTGGTACCTGGCTGATGGAAGACTGCGTGACGTATGCCCTGGCCTGTGACGAGGGGGTGCCGGTGACCACCGCGCCGTCGGCTCGATTCCCGCTGTTTACCCAGGCCCCGGCCTATGAAGACTGGCTGGATATGCGACCGTTGCGCCTGCACAGTGCGTTTTTCCGCGAACTGGTTTTGTTCGACGACCACTGCAACAACCGCAGCCGACATGCCCGCTACCGCGCGATGGGCCAGAAGCTGCTGGCACATGTGGATGCAGCGCCCCATCCGGGGGTGTTCATCTTGCGTGGTGGCGATGGCGATTTGCGCTTGTTGCGCAATGAAATCGCGGTTGCCGAGCACCTGGCCAAGACCCGAGGCTTTCGCATCATCGACCCGCTGCGGGCCGATGTGCCGAGTATCGTCGCCGCCTGCGCGGGGGCGCAGGTGGTGATCGGCGTCGAGGGCAGCCAGCTGGTGCATGGCGTCAACGTGCTGCAGCCAGGTGGTTGCGTGCTGACCTTGCAGCCGCCGAATCGGTTTGTCAGTTACTACAAGTACCTGACTGATCGCGATCACCAGCATTTCGGTTTTGTGGTCGGGGTGCCCGAAGGTGATGGCTTTCGGATCGATGTGGCAGAAGTGGAGCGTACGCTGGACTTGATGCCATTGTGAGCATGGCCTTGCGCTGATGTCGGTGGCTATGGAAGCGGGGGCGTTGATGTTTTGACTGTAAGCCGAACCATTAGCATTAGGCTTCTCATCGATGAAACACCTTAGCCGCTGCCTGGTCGCTTCAGGGACTTGATGGGCCCTTCAAGCACTCTTGTGATAATCCGAAAATAGCCGAAGTTAAACACCTTTCGCAGCCATTCGCCTGGGCTGTATTAATGCCAAATCTCTGCATATTTCATCTGGCGAGAAATTGACATGCACAGAGGCCTTCGATTGAGATTTATTATGGTGTCGGATCGTTGACGTAATATCATTGTGCCCATAAGCTCAAATTCAACAGCGATACAGTCTTTGTTCCCCAACAATAACGTTCATCCTCTTGTGCAGGAGGGGATTATGCGCTCGACACTCTTCATCAAATCGATTTTCCTGTTGGTCCTTTTGAGCGGCGCCGCACGGGCAGCCGATTCCTATATGAGCCATGCCAGCGTTATTCCTTTGGCGACGGCGGGTTGGCTGTTCGCTTTTGCGGTGATCGGTTTTGTTGCTGTTGCCAACAGAAGTAAAATTTGAAGTGTGTCAATGAGTTGTATGTGCCCTCTGTAGTTGTCTGAAAAGTTGCAATGCTTTTTAGTAATAAGCCAGTAAATTGACAGGTGAAATCTGTTTTTGGCGGCCCTGGCATCCTACAGAAGCTTGTCAATTTTCCTACCATTGCTATATTCCAGTAGCCGGCGAGCCTGACGCTCAGGTGTCAGCGTTCAGGCGCAAGACGGTACTGGCTTCCAGGATGATCGGGGCCATCGCGGCGGTAGTTGTCGCCGCGACCAGAGCGAGATGTAGTGCGTTGTTCTCAATCAGTGCTCTTTGCAGGCCATCAGGCCGGAGGGACCCCATGGTACGTCTAATGTCTGCTGTGCTGTGCGTGCTGATGCTGTGGTCTGGTGCCGGCCGTGCTGACCCATCCGCTACCCCCTATCTGCTGAGCCCTGGCGACCGGGTGATGATCTCGGTCTGGCAGGAAGAAACCCTGCGCCAGGAAACCACTGTCCTGCCTGATGGCAGCATCACCTTCCCGTTGGCGGGGCGGGTCAATGTGGCCGGGCTCGACCCAACCGCTGCCGCGCAAAAGATCAGCGCCGGTTTGAAGGCATACCTCGCCGAGCCTAATGTCAGCGTCGTGGTGACCGGTACTGCCGGCAACCTCGTCTATGTGCAGGGCAAGGTGATCAAGCCGGGCCCGGTGCCCATGGCAGGCCCCACCGCCGTGTTGCAGGCGTTGAGCATGTCGGGCGGCCTGGACAAATTCGCTGACGAAAGCGCCATCAAGGTCATTCGCGGTACGGGCGCGACACAAAAGGTTCTGCCGGTGCGTTACAAGGATCTGGTTTCCGGGCGCGACCTGTCCACCAACTTCCAACTCCAGGCGGGCGACACACTGGTCGTTCCCTGATCTGTCTGACTCAACATTAAGACCGCATAGTGCCAATTATTCGAACAACAAGCGTTGCAACGGCAATCATGATGATGCCGTTTTCCGGCCTGGTACAGGCCGCCAACTGGCAGTCTTCGGTCGTGGTCCCCACGACCGTCGAGTACGACAGCAACCCGCTGTTGCTGACGTCTGACGAGAAGGGTGTTATGCGCACACTCATCGAGCCCACTTACAACCTTGTCGGCACCTACGGCCGCGACCAGGTGAACCTGGGGCTCGGCGTGCATGTACTGCGCTCGTCCGACACCAATGTGATGGGCAACCGTGAAGACCCCGATGTCAGCCTTGGATGGCAACGCGATACCGACAAGGGGCGCTTCGGGCTCAAGGGGCAGTATGTCGAAAGCTCGACGTTGTCCGGCAGCGTTCTGGACACCGGTGTGGTGACCACCGACGGCACCCAGAAGATGACCCTGCTGACGGGCACCTGGAACCACGCCCTCACCGATCGCACCACCCTGGACAACCAGACCACCTACTCCCACGCCCGTTATGACATCACCACGCTGACGGGCTACGACGAGTATGCCAACGCCACTACCCTGACCTACGCCTGGAACGCCCGCACCGATGTGTTCACCGGCCTGCTGGTGCGCCGTTACGAACCCGAGCAAACCGACACGGCGCGGGCCACCAACAGCTATACCCCGACAGTCGGCGTGAAGTACCAGCTGACCGACCGGCTTGAAGGCACCGTGCACGCTGGCGTCAACCAGGTCTCCGGATCCGGGGGCGGGCGCCGTGGCGAGGGCGGGGTGTCGCTCAACTACAACGGTGAGCGTGCCGATGCCAGCTTCAGCGCCGAGCGCAGTACCGTCGCCAGCGCCGAGGGTGGTTTCGCCGAACTCGACATGGTGCGCGGGCTGTGGAGCTATGCCGTGAGCGAGACCAACCGTGTGGGCCTTGAAGCGTCCTGGCAGGACAGCAAGGGCCAGACGCCGAACACCCTGCAAACCTACAGCGCCTGGGCCAGCCATGAGTTCTCGCCGTTCTGGGACCTGCGCCTGTCGATGATGTACAAGGAACGTCAGCAGGACAACGTGCCGGATGCAGTAGCTACGATCATCGGATTGACCCTGACCTACAGACTCCCTGACCTTTGACTTTCAGCGTGGGCCCGCCATGAAGACTGAATACGAGATGTCCGTCAAAGATTACCTCGCCATCATCAAGGACCGGGCCCTGCTGTTGGGGTTGAGCATGATCGTCATCCTGGCGGTGACGGTCGGGGTTGCCCTGACGGTACCGCCCACCTTTCAGTCGACCGGCACCATCCTGGTGGAATCGCAGCAGATCTCGCCAGAGCTGGTTTCGGCGAACAACAACAGCTTTGCCGATGAGCGCATCGAGGTCATTCGCCAGCGCGTGATGACCCGCGAGAACCTGCTGCAGATCATGGACAAGTACGGCTTGTTCAACGACAAGGGCGGCCAGCTCAGTGAGTCGGACAAGATCGACCAGATGCGCAACGCCATCCTTGTCACCACCCTCAGCACTTTCGTCAAGGGGCGCGGCGAAACTACGGTGGCGTTCAACGTTTCGTTCGAGCACAAACGCCCGGAAGTGGCCAAGGAGGTTGCCACCGAACTGGTCACCTTGTTCCTCAACGAGAACATGAAGCAACGCACCGAGCGGGCCAGTGAAACCACCGAGTTCCTCACCCAGGAAGCCAACAAACTCGGCGCCGAGCTGGCCACCCTGGAGAACCAGCTCGCCGATTTCAAACAGGCCAATGCCAATGCCTTGCCCGAAAACCAGGCATTGCGCATGAGCATGCTGTCGCGCTCGGAGCTGGAGTTCCGTGAAGTCGATCGTGACTACAAGAGCGCCCAGGAAGAGCTGCGCTATATGGAACTGGAGCTGTCGGCGGCGAATGCGGGGCTTGCGACCAAGACCGATGGCGCGCGTTCGAGTGCATCCGACCAGATGCAGGACCTGCCCAGCCTGAAGGCCGAGTACGCCCGGCTGCTGACCCGCTACACGCCAGCCCACCCGGATGTGCAGGCGGTCAAGCGCAAGATCGATGCGCTGCAGGCCAGCGGCAGCAAAGCCAGCGCCGCCTCGGGTGTGAGTCTGGATGTTGCCCGGGCCCGGGCCAAGCTGGTGGCGGCCCAGGACCGGATTGCCTCGCTGGCCGAACAGAAGCGTCAGCTGAGCAGCAAGATCGAAGGTTACGAAGCGGAGATCCTTCAGGCCCCGCAAGTCGAGCGCGGCCTGGTCACCCTGATGCGTGACCATGACAACGCACGCAAGAAATACGAAGAGATCCGCGCCAAGGAAATGGGGGCGAAGATCACCGAAAGCCTGGAGCAGGAAAACAAGGCCGAGCGCTTCGTGTTGCTGGAGCCGCCGCTGATGCCGGAGAAACCGGTAAAACCCAACCGCAAGAAAATCGTCGCACTGGGCCTGGTGCTGGCACCTGCCGGTGGCGGGGCGTTGGTGATGCTGCTTGAGTTGCTCAATCAGCGGGTGCGTGGTGTCGGCGCCCTGGAGAGCGTGCTAGGCCGGCGCGTGCTGGTAGCCGTTCCGTTCATCTCCACCCAGGCTGAGCAGGCGCGACGCAAGAAGTTGCGAGTGTGGGCGATCATTGGCGCGCTGGTAATGGCATTGGTCCTGCTGCTGCTTGTGCATCTGTTCTATATGCCGCTGGATCTACTACTGTTTAAAACTATGGCGCGGTTTGGCTAGGGAGCGCAGCAATGGACAGGAATACGCCAGCAATAGGCAAAGGCCTTCATCAGGTTCCACCTACCGAAAAACTGCCGGCACCGCTGGTTCAGCGAACCGATGTGCTAGGCCCGTTCGACTATGTGCAAACCAAGGTGGTGCCGCTGCGCGCCGAGCACCTTGAGCGCCACCGGATCGTGGCCTACAACAAGAACTCGAACATGAACTGGGCGTTCGACCTGCTGCGCACCCAGGTCCTGCAGGCCATGGAAGAGAACGGCTGGCGCACCCTGGCGATCACCTCGCCGACGCCCGCAGCGGGCAAGACGGTGCTGGCGATCAACCTGGCCATGAGCATTGCCCACCACACCAACAAGACTGCACTGCTGGTCGATTTCGACCTGCGCCGGCCACGGGTCGGCAGTACCCTTGGCCTGCCGATGGACCGGGCGCTCAATGACCTGCTGGCCGACAAGGCGGGGCTTGAGGAGGTGCTGGTCAACCCGACGTTGCCACGCTTCGTGGTGCTGCCGACCCGGGAGCCGATCCCGATGTCCACCGAGATGTTGTCCTCGGCCAAGGTGGGCAACCTGATCAACGACCTGCGCGATCGCTACGAATCGCGTATCTGCATCTTCGACCTGCCGCCTTTGCTCAGCTCGGATGACGCGATCACCGTGCTGCCCAAGATCGACTGTGTGCTGCTGGTGGTCGCCAATGGCGTGAACAGCAAGAAGGATATCGAAGACTGCCTGTACCACCTGGCCACCGCGAACATGATCGGCGCCGTGTTGAACAAGGCCGAGCCCGAGACCCGCGACTATTACTGAGCAAAGCGGTGAGCTGTGAAACGTACCCCTGGGTCAAGCCCAGGGGTATTTTTTTTCCCAGTTCCAGGCGTGGCGCACGATTGCGTCAAGCGAGCTGTAGACCGGTTGCCAGCCGAGCAGTTGCCTGGCCTTGCCGGCATCGGCCACCAGTCGCGGTGGGTCGCCTGCGCGGCGTGGCGCGTCCTCGACGCGGACCTCGCGCCCCGTCACATCGCGTACGGTGTCGATCACCTGCTGCACGGAGAAGCCGAGGCCGTTACCCAGGTTGAGCGCGGTGCTGGCGCCACCGGCAACCAGGTAGTTCACTGCCAGCGCATGGGCCGAGGCCAGGTCGGCCACGTGGATATAGTCGCGAATGCAGGTGCCGTCCGGGGTGTCGTAGTCGCGGCCGAACACGGTGATGGCGGGGCGACGCCCCGAGGCCGCTTGCAGGATCAGCGGGATCAGGTGGGTTTCCGGCTCGTGGCGCTCGCCACATTCACCTTCGGGGTCCGCCCCGGCGGCATTGAAGTAACGCAGGCACACCGAGCGCAACCCGTAGGCGCGGTCGAAGTCCTGGAGAACCTGTTCCACCATCCATTTGCTGCAGCCATAGGGGTTGATCGGCGCCTTGGGGTGTTGCTCGTCGATCGGGACATACTGCGGGTCGCCATAAACGGCAGCGGTGGAAGAGAAGATCAGCCGCCTTACCCCGGCGCGAACCATGGCCTGCAACAGCACCAGGGTCGCCGCCACATTGTTCTGATAGTACCTGCCAGGCTCTGTGACCGACTCGCCCACCTGGATGAACGAAGCGAAATGGAACACCGCATCGAAGGTGTATTCGGCGAACAGGGCATCCAGTGCAGGTGCATCGGCGATGTCGAGTTCCACCCATTTGACCTGGGGCCGTGTGGGTGCAAGGTCAGCCACCACCACGTCATGCCCCTCGGCCAGCAAATGCTTGACCATGTGTGAACCGATATAGCCTGCACCACCGACCACCAAGAACTTCATGCAAACCTCCTGGAAGCTGCTGCCCGTTCGGACGTCCCTTACGGCAACCGGGCGCGCCGGTTACCGCAACAGGCCTTTGCAGACTCTAGATGGCTATTTGAGGAACAGCCAATTGGACATGCGCTGGCCATCGAAGCGGATGTTGTAGTGCCCATTTTCGTAGTCTGCAGGCACCAGCGTTTCTTCCCCATCGGCATTGCGCGCGAACAGTTTCAAGCCAGGCGAAGCCTTGATACTGAGGGTGCCGGCGAGGGGTTCGACATGGAAGGGTGTCTTGTCATCCTCGCGAGGTACAGCGCGGGTGCCCAGCGAGATCAGCAACGCCCGCGACTGACTCAATTGCTTGGCATCGAGGCTTTGCACCGCAACGCTGGCATAGGGGGTCTGCAACTGGACCTGGATGTTGCTCAGTTGGATCGACTGGCCACCCAGCCAGCCGGTGGCGACCTGGGTCAGGGCGGTATCGATGGTGTATAGCCCTTTTTTCCAGTTGCGCCTGAGCTCGCCGGTGTCGCTGGTGGACTCGCTGGCGGTGGCAAGCAACAGCGACTGGTCTGGGTCGTGCAGTACTTTCGCATCAGCCGGGATAACGCTGGGCTGCAACCACGGCAGCTGGGGCGTGCCGGGCATGGCGATCTGCAGCCGGCCTTTCTCCCAGGCCGTGCGCAGCAGGGCCGAGCTGTTAGGGCTGATAGCACGGTTGTAGAGGGTCTCGGGCGTGGGCGCGAACACGTAGCGGGTGGTGGCCTTGCGCACATCCCCGCGTCGGTAGAGCAGGGCAGCGGCGGGGAGGGTGGCAAGCAGCGCCGGGTCGTTGTAGGCGTGCCAGTTGTCGGCGGTGCGCCAACCTTCGATGAATTTCTGCTGGCTGTAGGCGTACTGCATCAGCCCGTCCCAGCCCTGGTGGCTGGCGGTCCCGGCGATGTACAGCGGCAATGAGTGGCGATCGGGGGTGGGGAAGGGCTCGGCGTTCCATTCGGTCACCGTCATGGGCTTGCCGACCACCTGGGCCGCCGCCAGCCAGTCGAGCATGCCGTCGCTGGTCAACGGGTTGCGCTCCAGCTGCCCGCCGCCGCCATAACTGTGGGCGTCGATCACATCACCCGTGGTCAGCGCCGGCAGCGCGCTCAGGCCATTGCCACCCCAGGTGCTGGTGGTGACGATCGGCACCTTTACGCCAAGCCTGCGCAGGTGCTGGATCATGTCGGCGTCGAAGCGGTGTTCCAGGTCGTTGAGGAACAGCTTCGATGGGCCATGCAGCCAGGTCCGCTGGATTTCGTCGACATTCAGATGTTGGCGCTGGGCGAAGGCCTTGGCCTGATCCTCGAACAATTTGTAGTGCCTGGGCACGTTCTTGTCTTTCAACAGGGCATTGCCGAAGTGCTGGGTAATGTCGTTCTCGTTGGTGATCAGTACCGCGGCGACCGCCGGGTCGTCCTTGTAGGCCAGGCCGGTATACGGGTTGACATGGGTCAGGTACTGCTCGGCGAAACTTTTCATGGCCTGCTGCAGGGTGATGTTGACATAGGCGTAGCCCTTGAGCCCTGCGGCGCCGTGGGTTTTGGGCAGTTCATCGAAGCCGTAGATGTCATCCGCCGGGGTGACCGGACGCTCCACGTGCAGGTCCAGCCACACATAGATCCCTTGGTCTTTCAGGCTCTTGATCCACAGGTCCAGCTTGCGCTGCGACTCGGCATTGAGCTGGCGCGTGTCGCGCAGGGTGGTCATGTCGCCGAAGATGTTCGGGCTGACCCAGGGCGAGTCGTGATGATGCAGGCGCACCAGGTTGAAGCCCAGGGCCGAGAGGCGCTCGGCCTGCACCTTGATCTCCTCGTCCGGGGTGCCGAACAAGGCGTAGGCCGTCAGGTTGGTACCCCAGAAGCGCGCTGGCGTACCATCGGCAAACTGCAATTGCTCGCCTACAGCCTTGACGAAGCCACGCTTGCCCGCCGGTATTTCCGGCGCGTTGAGAAACGACAGGTCGACCGGTGACTTGCGCCAGTCGAGTTGGTCGTCGGGCCAGCTGGCAGGGTCGGCCATGCCGAAGCGTTCGGTGGGCGTCGGGCCGATGGCGATGTCGCCACTCACCTGCAGTTGCGCCTTGACCTGCTGGCGACCGGGCTCGATCGCCTCGCTGTAGAAGAACGCCCGGACTTCGCTGGGGTTGCCGCGTTCGAAGTACACCCTGGCCAACGCCGGCTCGAAGCGCATCTCCAGCCGACGCCCCTGCGCATCATTGCCCCATGACCAGCCGCGATTGCCGGGCAACAGTTGCGGGGCGCCCATCTCCCCGGCGACCAGTGCCGGGTCGAACTGGAAGACAATGCCACCGCCCATCACCTTGGTCTTTCGGCTATGGGCATCCAGGTCGAAGTTCCAGGCCAGGGTGCGTTCGCCGGGCCTGCTGATGTCCGCCTTGAGGTCGAAGTCCAGGTCCTTGTTCTTGCCCAGCAGGGTGTACTGGTAAGGCGCGTTGACCTTGAGCGCGGCGTAGAAACCAGTCCAGTCCCAGTCAGCGCCCCAGAAATCGAACTTGGCGATCATCGCCGGCCCTCCGCCGCGGGTCACGGTCGGCAAGCCGTTCTGTTCCTCGACCTTGACAGCCCAGGCCGCAGCCTGGGCTGCAAACGGCAGAATCATCAGGCCAGCAAGGAGCGAAGCCCGCAGCAACGGGCGCAGTGCAGATGACTTCATTGTCGTTACCTGGGTTGGAGGCCACGTTGGGCAATGCTTGCGGGCTGGGCTGCATGAAGCCTGCGGACCATCTGCATGTAGGCCACGCTCAGCCCGGCAACGGACCAGTACACCACGGGGATCACCGTGATGCTGCTGACGGTGAAGATGATCACCAGGATGCCCACCAGGGTGGCCAGCAGCGCCCGCCCCAGTTGGCGTTGTTCGTCATCCTTGTCCGGGAATGCCAGCATGGCCTTGCGAACCCCCCGCAGCACGCAGACGAAGAACGCCACGAACAGTCCAAGGCCTACCAGGCCAACCCTTAGCGCAAGGTTGAGGTAGGTGTTGACGATGTCGATGATGCCGTCGCCCTGGATCATCGACTGCATTTCCGGGGTATTGCGAAAATCGAACGAGCCGAACAGCGGGTTGCGCTGGATGACGATCCACGAGTTGTCGAGCAGGCGCTCGCGGTAGGTGATGTTCTCTTTTTCCAGGTTGCCGATGAACGGCAGCATGTCGAGCACCTTCTCGCCCCCCGGCACCACGGTCAGCAGCGGGATGGCCAGCACGCCGGCGACGGCCAGCAGGCTGAGGCGCTTGACCGCGCCCTTGCCGGTGGCGATGAACACGGCGACGATGATCGCCGCGCCGATCCACGGGCCGCGCGACAGGGGGGCGACCAGCCCGGCCGCCAGCAACAGCGCGCCCATGGCCCGTTGCAAGGGGCTGCGCACATAGCCCTGGACGAACAGGAACAGGCCGATCGCAACGCTGATGACATAGCCCAGGGCGATGGCCTGGCCGGTGGTGACGCTGGCGCGCAGCGAGCCGCCGCGGCTCAGGTAGCTGGCCATGCTCCACTGCACGCCCATGGCCTCGAGCAGGGCGTTGTACAGCAGCCAATGACGGACGAACTCGGCCACGCCGATCAGCGCCAGGACGAAGCCGGCCAGCACGAAGGCCAGCATGGCGTCCTTGAAGTCGCTGAGCTGGCGCAGGGCACGGCTGGCCACGTAGTACGGCAGGAACACGTCGATATACAGGTACAGCGCCTGGCGCAGGGTGTCGGTGAGGGTGGTTTCGCGCAGGTACAGCGCGCCTATCAGGACAATGCTGGCGGCCAGCAGGCGGTCAGGCCAGAGACGCCCAAAACCCGGTGTGTCGGCCTGCCCGCGCAAGGCCAGGGCTGCGGGCAGCAACACGCACAGAGTCAGCAGGCGCACGTGGTTCAGGTCGAACAGGTAGTTGATCACCCCGAAGCCGGGTATCGGCACCGTGGCGGGGGGCATCACGAACAGCAGCATGAAGAACAGCGCCATGATGTTGCGCTCGCGCCGTCCCGCCAGGTACATGATGACCGCCGCAGCCCCGGCGTATACCCAGAAGCTGTAGGAGACGAAGGCCAGCAGTGTCAGGGCGAACCACAGGTTGCGCCGCCGCTTGAAATCGCGCTCGGGAATCAGGTCGCTGGCGGGGCCGCGTGCGAGCACGAACACCACGGTGGCGAGGAACAGAATGACGATCAGTGCACGAAAATGTTCAGGCATTGGCAACGGCACCTATCCGCTGGTAGAGGACAGCTAGCATCATGGCTAATTGAAACTATAGTGACTTCTTAGACATCCAGTCAGGGATTGAAGCCATGCCGTCTGTTGAAGTGTCTGCATCGGTGAGTCTTCGCAAGCGTGCACTAGGGGCCGGGGCCTGGAACCTGGTGTCGTTGATCGCGTCGCAGGTGATGCGCCTGGGCGGCAACCTGATCATGGCCCGTTTGCTGTTACCGGAGATGTTCGGGGTGATGGTCATCGCCACCACCGTTTCGGTACTCCTGCACTTGCTCTCCGATGTCGGCCTGCGGCAGAACATCATCCAGAGCCACCGTGGTGACGACCCGCTGTTTCTCAATACTGCCTGGAGCGTGCAGATCGTCCGTGGTTTCGTGCTCTTCGCACTGACCCTGCTGCTGGCCCTGGCGGCCTGGTTCGCCCAGTTGGGCAACCTGTGGCCGGCAGACTCCACCTATGCTGCGCCCGAGCTGCCACTGGTGCTGGCGGTGACCGGTATTTCTGCGGTGATCTACGGTTTCCAGTCAACCAACATAGATGTGGCGGTGCGCACTTTCCAGCAGAAGCGCGTGGTCCTGGTGGAGCTGGCATCGCAGATTGTCGGGCTGGTCGTCATGCTGGTGATCGGCTACTTCACCCGTTCCATCTGGTCGCTGGTGATTGCCGGCCTGGCGGGCGCCCTGACCGGTACGGTGCTGGGCCACCTGGTGTTCCAGGGGCCGAAAAACCGCCTGGAATGGGACCGCAGCGCACTCAATGAGCTGGTGGTGTTCGGCCGTTGGATCCTGTTGTCCTCGATCGTAGGCGTGCTGGCCATGTACGGCGACCGCATGTGGTTCGGCGCCAGCATGAGCGCTGCGGAGCTTGGGGTGTATTCGATCGCCGTGCTGATTCTGGGCTCGCTGCAGACCGGCTTGTTGAAACTGGTCGGCACGGTGGCGCTGCCAGCGTTCAGCGAGGCCGCCAGGGCCGGTGATCATGAGCGGCTCAAAGCGCTGTATTACCGTTTCAGGTTGCTGGTGGACCTGGCCATGCTGTTCACCTGTGGCGTGTTCATCACCGCCAGCCCACTGCTGATCGGCTGGATGTACGACGAGCGCTATGCTGCCGCAGGCACTATGCTCAGCATTCTGTCGCTGTCGTTCTTTACGCTGCGCTACACCCTGGCGCATCAGATCTGGATCGCCCAGGGGCTGACCAAGTACCAGGCCATGGACAACATCATCCGCCTCGTTGCGCTGTGGGTGGGGTTGCCGTTGTTGCTGGCCATCGGTGGCGTGCAATGGGCAATCTGGGGGGTTGCCCTGCACACGTTCCCGACCTTGGTACTGATTGTGTATGTCAATCTCAAGCTCGGTATCTTCAGTGTCAGGCGCGAACTCATGGTGTTACCGATGATCGCCGTCGGTGCGCTGTTCGGTGAGTTGGCAACGCGTTTCTTCAACTGGCTTTGAACCCCTTGCAACAACGCGCGGTGCCCAGGCGTCGGCGACAGCGGTTTACCTGGTTTTGGCACAACAATGGTGGGGGCTGGGGATCATGGGGAAGCTTCTGTTTCTTACGCAGCTGTCGGGGCGCAGGGTGTTCCTGCGTAACTGCGCCGTGCTGGGCATCGGCGCGGCGGTATTCGGCAAGACGGTGGCCGAAGGGCCTGCCACCCCTCCCGCTGATCCTGTCGCCAGCAGTGCCCCGGGCGGGTTCGTGGTCATCAACGGCTGGGTCCTGCCTTCGGGCTATTTTCGGGACGGGCAGGCATGATCCGCGACTACCAGGCGCAGAAGACCCTGCGCGAGGATTATGACGTCTGCATCATCGGTGCCGGGCCCGCCGGCATCACGCTGGCGCTGCGCCTGGCGCAGGCTGGCTGGAAGGTGGTGCTGGCCGAGGGGGGCGGGCACGACTACACGCCGCGCTCCCAGGCCCTGTACCAGTGCACTTCTACCGGCCTTGAGCTGTACCCCCATGAAACCCGCCTGCGCTACCTTGGCGGCACGTCCAATCACTGGGCAGGCCGTTGCCGTCCGTTCACCCCCTCCGACTTCGCGGTCCCGCCCCCAGGTGAGCTCCCTGGCTGGCCCATTGCCTATGCCGAAGTGGAACCTTACCTGGCAGCGGCCATGGAGATTGTCGACCTGCCGCAAGGCGCACAATTCCAGGCCGAGAACGCCGGGCTCAAGGGCGGTGACTTCGAGCCGGACAAGTTTCTGCTCAGCCCGCCGACGCGCTTTGCGCAGAAATACGCCGCTGCGCTCAACGATACCGCCGGGCTGGACGTCTTCATCAACTGCAACTGCGTCGACCTCGAGTTTGACCAGGCCACAGGAAGCCTGGCGGCAGCGGTGGTGTCCGACTATGACCTGCAGCGCCAGCGGCTGGTGGCCAGGCACTTCATCCTGGCGACGGGGGCACTGGAGAACGCCCGGCAACTGCTCAACAGCGCGTCCCTGCGCAAGGCCGGCGTGGTCACCCAGGATGGGCTGGTGGGGCGCTGCCTGATGGAGCACCTCAACGTCGAGATGGGCACCTTCATCCTCGAGGACGGCCAGACTGGCGAACCGCGCCAGTACTACACCAGCGATGCCTTCGTCAGCGAATACAAGGCCGGCAAGGGCAATGTCTCGGCCACGGTGCTCGATGAAGTGCGCACCTTCGGCCGGACCGCCGAGGTCAAGCATTTCCTGGAAAACCTGCTCTGTGAGATGGACCTCGCACACAAGGTCAACTTCATCGCCAACTTCAGCTGCCCGGGCGAAGGGGTGCTCAGCACCATGATCGAACAGTACCCCAATGCGCAAAGCCGGCTCTCGCTGCTGAACGAGAAGGACGAGCTGGGTGTGTCCAAGGCCAACGTCCACTGGGCACTTACCGCAAACGACCGCCATACCATCCAGTGCATCGGCAGCGAGCTGGCCAAACAGTTCGTCGACACCGGTCTTGGTTTCGTCAGGCTGAACGAGTACGTCTACGACGCCGCGATACCGCTGAAGATGGAGCCTCACGCGCACCATATGGGCACCACGCGGATGGCTGCCTCGGCGCAGTACGGTGTGGTCGACCGCGACTGCAAGGTATTCGGCACCGACAATCTTTATGTTGCCGGCAGCAGCATCTTCGCCACCGGCGGCGCCTCCAACCCGACCATGCCGCTGCTGCAGTTCGCCCTGCGGTTGGCGGATCACCTCGATGAAAGGCTGAAATCGGCGCGCGGTGCGCTCACCTGAGCAACCGGCGCGGTGTCAGGGCAACAGCACAGTGGGTAAGGGAGTGAGCGCGGGGCGGTCAGCATCAACAAGAACGAGACCGTATTCGCCTCAGGGACAGTCCAGGATCGCTTCACTTGCGAGGCTAGCAGCATGTATGGATGGATACGCAAAGCATTGGCCAACTACGCCAACTCGACCGGGCGCGCCGGCGCGACCTACAAGAAGTTCTGCAATCCGAATGCCCGCGACTGGGGCGCTTACCTGACCCGCTGGGGCCAGTTCTACTCCGTTGGCAGCAACGTTCATATCAACCCTGGGTGCAACGTCACCGACCCACGCCTGGTGCGCCTTGGCAGCAACGTTGGGCTATCGGACTGCACGCTGATCGGCCACGACGGCGTGGTTGCGCTGATCGAGATCTGTTACGGCAAGCAACTCGATTCGGTCGGCTTCATCGACATCCGTGACAACTGTTTCATCGGCCACGGCGCAATCGTGATGCCGCGCGTGACCATCGGCCCGGACTCGGTGGTTGCCGCCGGCTCCGTGGTCACCAAGGATGTGCCGCCCGGTACCGTGGTCGGTGGCAACCCGGCGAAGTTCATCTGCACCACCGAGGCGTTGATCCGGCGCGTCGAGGAACGCTGCGCCGCCTACCCCTGGATAGACCTGGTCAAGCAGCGCCAGGGTGCCTATGACCCGGCATTGGAGCCGACGCTGGCCGCTGCGCGAGGCCAGTACTTCTTTGGGGATGGCAGCAATGGCTAGCAAACCTGTCGATGTGATGGTGGTCAACTTCAATACCGCCGGCCTGCTCCAGCCGATGTTCGACGCCCTGCGCCAGGCCGACGGCGACAAGCTGGCGAGTTATCTGGTGGTGGACAACGCCTCGGTCGACGATTCGGTCGAGCGCCTGGCCAAGGTCTGCCCCGAGGCCGTACTGGTCAGCAACCAGAAGAACGTCGGTTTCGGCCGGGCCAACAACCAACTGCTGGCGCACCTGAACGGCAAGTACGCATTGCTGCTCAATACCGATGCGTTCGTCGCCAGGGACTCCCTGGACAAGACCCTCGAGTACATGGACGCGCACCCGGAATGCGGGGTGCTGGGCGTACGCCTGGAGGGGCGCGACGGTGACCTGCAACCCAGTTGTCGCTACTTCCCGACCCCCTTGAACGTGTTCGTGGCGCGCACCGGGCTCGGGCGCTTCTTCCCGGGGTTGAAGATGGTCGACGAGATGAACTGGGACCACGGCTCGGTGCGCGAGTGCGACTGGTTGCCCGGCTGCTTCTACCTGGTACGGCGCGAGGTGCTCGACCAGGTGGGCCTGTTCGACCCGCGCTACTTCCTTTACTACGAGGAAGTCGACCACTGCAAACGGGTCAAGGAGGCCGGCTGGAAGGTGGTGTTCTATCCCCACACCACGGTGGTGCATATCGGCGGCGAAAGCTCCAAGTCGGTCGCTGAGCTTGAGGCGGCCAGCCGCCAGATATCGGCCTACCAGATCGAAAGCGAACTGCTGTATTTCCGCAAGCATCATGGGCTGGCAGGGTTGGTCTTGCATATGGCGCTGGTGACCCTCGGCGATCTGGTGCTGGCCCTGAAAGCCTTGTTGAAGGGGCGGGGGCGGGCAGCCATCACGGCTTGCTGGCGGCATTGCCGGGCCACCTGGGCGCTGTTGTTCGATACCCGTTTTGCAAGCCAACCCACACGGTAGGTGACGCCATGTTCGAGAATATTCGTGCCGATCTGCGGGCCCATGGCGGTGACTGGGGCGCCCAGGGCTTCTGGGTATTGCTGGTCTATCGCTTCGGGCGCTGGCGTTACGGGGTGCGCCCGGCCTTGCTGCGCAAGCCGCTGTCGCTGGTCTACAAAGTGCTGTTCAAGTGGGTGCAGATACTGACCGGCGTCGAGCTGCCCTGCGAGGTGCAGATCGGCCGTAACTTCGTCATCGACCACTTCGGCGGCATCATCATCAGCGGCTATGCGCGTTTCGGCGATGATTGCCGGATCCGCAACGGCGTGGTGGTGGGGTTGAAGAATGTCAGCGAGCCAACCGCGCCGGTGTTCGGCAACAACGTCGATATCGGCGCCGGCGCCAAGGTGCTGGGCAACATCCGCATTGGCAACAACGTAGTGATCGGCTCCAACGCCGTGGTGCTGGTTGACGTGCCGGACGACTGCCTGGCGGTGGGGGTGCCTGCGACCGTCAAGGCGCGCAAGCCCGTCGAAGCAGTGCCGTGTTCATGAGGCAGGCAACACTGCCCAGCGCCAACAGGAGGGCGCCATGCTGACAGGGATTGGCGTTGTAGTGATCGGCCGTAACGAAGGCCAGCGCCTGCAGCGCTGCCTGGCGTCACTGGCCGGTTGCGCGCAGCAGGTGGTGTATGTCGATTCGGGCTCGACCGATGGTTCGCAGGCCCTGGCCCAGGGCCTGGGCGTTGAGGTGTTGGCGCTGGACATGACCCAGCCTTTTACCGCCGCACGGGCACGTAACGAAGGCTTCGCCTGCCTGCAATCTTTGTTGCCGACACTAGGCTACGTGCAGTTCGTCGACGGTGATTGCGAAGTCATGGACGGCTGGCTGCAGCAGGCCTGCGAATTTCTCGATGCACGGCCGGAAGTGGCGGTGGTGTGCGGTCGGCGCCGCGAGCGCTTCCCGCAGCATTCGGTCTACAACCTGCTGTGTGATCTGGAATGGGACACCCCGGTGGGCGAGGCCCGGGCCTGTGGCGGGGATGCGTTGATGCGTGCCGAGGCGTTCAGGGCCGTGGGCGGCTTTCGCGCGGGGCTGATCGCCGGGGAAGAGCCCGAACTCTGTATTCGCCTGCGGGGGCGCGGCTGGAAGATCTGGCGCCTGCCCGCCGAAATGACCTTGCACGATGCCGCCATGACCCGTTTCAGCCAGTGGTGGCGGCGTAGCCTGCGCGCAGGCTACGCGTTCGCCGAGGGCGCCTTCCTGCATGGCGCGCCGCCTGAGCGGCATTGGCAGCGTGAGTCGCGTCGTGCGTGGCTCTGGGGGCTGGGCATACCGCTGGCGATCGTGGCTGCGTGGGCACTGCTGGGCGGTTGGGGGCTGCTGTTGTTGCTGCTCTACCCGCTGCAGGCCGTGCGCCTGGCCCGCCGTGGTGGCCGCTCGGTTCGCGAGAACTGGCTGCAGGCGGTGTTCCTGGTGCTGGGGAAGTTCCCGGAGATGGTCGGGCAGGTACGGTTTCTGTTGAACCGGCTCACGGCCGGCAAGACGGTGTTGATCGAGTACAAGTGAGAGGCCCATGGCGTTCAGATCATTACTCAAGAGTGTGCTCACTTTGCAACCCGGCTATTCATTGCGGGCGTTGAACAACAAGTTCAAATTGCTGGTGCTGATCATCACCCAGTGGACTGACCTGCAGCCGTTCCTGCGGCACATGGAGGCTGCGCTGGGCAAGCAAGGCTTCGACAAGCTCGGGGTCGACTGCATCGGCATGGTGCAGTGGCCCTATATCAGCAAGTGCTGGTCGGTGCGTGAACGCCTCGACGCCGTGGCTTCGCACTACCAGCTGGTGACGGCGCAGTTTCCGACCCTGTTGCTGCTGGGCCGGGACGAGCGGCGGACACTGTGCGATCTGTCAGGCATTTCTGCCGACTGCACCCTGGTGCTGGACCGGCCGATCTGGTTCAAGCGCGAAGGCGAATTGGTGCTGAACCTGTTCCAGGGCGACCTGCGCGTGGCGTCACTGGCTTTCACCCTGCAGCGCACGGCGGCAGGTCTGTGCCTGTTCATCGGCGCGGTGCAGGGGATCCACAAAGGTATCGACAGCGAGCGCTCGCTGGCCATCTACCGCGACCTGACCAAGGACTTCGAAGGGCTGCGCCCGCGCAGCCTGCTGCTCGAGGCGCTCAAATGCCTGGCCAGGGCGGTCGGGGCTGACGGCCTGTATGCGGTGGGCGACGCCTGTCGGCATCATCGGCATCCTTACTTTGGCGCCGAAAAGTCCCAGGACCTGGCCGCCAACTACGACGCCATCTGGCTGGAGCATGGCGCCGTGCCCAGCGAGCGCGAAGACTTCTTCAGCCTCCCGCTGGCGGCGGCGCAACGTGCGCCAGAGGATATCGCGCCGAAGAAACGCGCCATGTACCGCAGGCGCCAGGCCTTGCTCGAGGCGTTGTTCGCGCAACTCGAAGCGGCGCTGGCGGCCAGCGCGGGCCAGCTGCAGGTACATCGGCAACGGCTGGGCTATGCCCTGCTGTTGCAGGAGACCAGTGCGCCGACAGCCGCGCATTCGTGGTTGGCAAAGGCTGCGGGGTTGTTCCGTCAGGCCCTGCGCGAACCCCGGGCGGACCAGCGTTTCGTGGCGTATGTGCGCAAGGCCGGGCTGTATCCAACCCTGAGAAAGGCCTGGCGGGAGCTGCTGCGCCATGGCCCGGCGCTGCTTTGGAAACCACCCGCCGAGCAGCGTCACGACCTGCCCCTGGACGCCCCGGGCGTGGCGGCCAGCACGCTGTTCCCCGGGCACGTTCTGTTGATTTGCGAGGCTGACCCGGCACAAGCGCTCGATGGCCGCCCTGCGCAACTGCGGCAAATGCTGGTCGAGCTTGGCTACACCTGCACGGTAGTGGACTGGCGCAATCCACAAGCCTGCCTGAATGCCTTGCAAACCTGCGCGGCAGTCATCCTGCACCGCTTACCTTACTGTGCGCAGTTGACGAGGCTGGTCGAAGAGGCCAGCCGCCTCAAGGTCACCTCTTGCTGGGATGCCGACGCGCTGATCTTCGACCCGCAGGCGTATCGCCAGGGTAACGACCTGAACGGTTTGAGCGACACCGACGTGGGCAAGCTGATGGCGGCCGTGGCCCTGCACCGACAGGCACTGCTGGCGTGCGAGTGCGCGATCGCGTCGAGTGCGGCACTGGCGGCGGCGATGCAAGAGGCGGGGGCCCGGCAAGTCACGGTGGTCGAGTGCAGCCAGCAGCTGGGCCAGGTCTTCCCGGCCCTACCTGGTGTTCGCCCACGCAGGGTGCTGTCGGCGAACATCTTCTTCGCCCCCAGGAGTTTCGGTGGCGCCACGGTTGTCGCCGAGCAGATGGCGCGGCTGCTGGCGGCCACTTCGCCCTGGCAGCAATTCGTGTTCACATCGCTACCGCCGACCGACACGCCCCCCTACAGCCTGTTCAGGTACCAGGCGCAGCAGGCTGCGGTGCTTGGCATCGGTCTGCCAGACCAGCGTTCGGCCCTTGAGGACTTCGAGAACCGCGCAACCCTGCCGCTGTTCGACGCCGTGCTCGAGCGCGTCGCCCCAGACCTTGTGCACCTGCATTCGATCCAGGGGCTGGGCGCATTGCTGGCCGAAAGCTGTGCGCGGGCGGGCATACCCTTCGTGGTGACCTTGCATGATGCGTGGTGGATCTGCGGGCGCCAGTTCATGATCAACGGCCACGGGCAATACTGCGGGCAAACGCGTATTCGCGCCGAAGTGTGTGCCGCCTGTGTCGAGGATGCGCCGCTGAACGCCTACCGTCAGCAGGCCCTGGCCGCCGCCCTGCGCAAGGCCAGCCTGCTGCTGGCGCCAAGCCGCTTCGCCCGCGACCTGTACGTGGCCAATGGCTTCGATGCGGCGAAGATCCGCATCAACCGCAACGGCATCCTCGCCCCCGGTGCGGGTTACCACAAGCAGCCGGGGGCATTGCTGCGCTTCGGTTTCGTCGGCGGCAACACCGCGATCAAGGGCATCAACCTGATCACCCAGGCGTTTGCCGGGCTACCCCGCTCGGACTACGAGCTCAAGGTGGTCGACAACCTGCTGCACCTGGGTTTCCGCTCGTTCAACCGGCACAGCGTGAAGATCCCGGGCAGCGTCAGCATCATCCCCGGCTACACCCAGGACGACATCGACGCGTTCTTTTCCGGCATCGACGTGCTGCTGTTCCCGACCCAGTGGAAAGAGACCTTCGGCCTCGCCGTGCGCGAAGCGCTGGTGCGCGACGTCTGGGTGATCAGCACCGACGCGGGGGGCACGGTCGAGGACATCGTCGACGGGGTCAACGGCACCATCATCCCGTTGAGCTCCGACCCACGGTATCTGCGCGAGGCACTGGCCGATGCGCTTGAGCATCCGGAGCGCTTTGCGCACCCACACAACGCTTTCAAAGGCAGCATCACGCTGTGCAGCGACCAGGCCCTGGAGCTCCAGGGCATCTATGCGGACGTCATCGCGGGCATTGCCACGGCAGACCCTGCGCCGTCAGCCATGAAAAGCCTGAAGTAGAGGGCCGGGTGCCGCCGGGGGCGGCCCAGCTCATTCATCACGCGGGTATGGACTCGGATTCCTATGCGCATTGCTTATTTCATCAATCAGTACCCCAAGGTCAGCCACAGTTTCATTCGCCGTGAAATCCTCGCGTTGGAGCGCCAGGGCTTCGAGATTCAGCGCATTGCCTTGCGTGGCTGGGATGCCGAACTGCAGGACGACGAGGATGTGAGCGAGCAGGGCAAGACACAGTACGTACTGCAAGGCGGCGTTAAAGCGCTGTTCAAGCCCGCGCTGCAGGTGTTGCGCCAGCAGCCCAGGCGCTTTTTCGCAAGCCTTTGGCTGGCCCTGCGCCTGGGCCGACGGGCTGACCGGGCATGGCCCTACCACTTGATCTACCTGGCCGAGGCATGCCGTGTGCTGCAGTGGCTGCAGGCGTCGGGCGCGGTGCATGTGCATGCGCATTTCGGCACCAACTCGACCGAGGTGGTGATGCTGGCCCGCGCCTTGGGCGGGCCGGCCTACAGCTTTACCGTGCATGGCCCCGAGGAATTCGACAAACCGCAGTTCCTGCATGTGGGCGAGAAGGTGCGGCGCGCCGCATTCGTCGCGGCGGTCAGCTCCTACGGGCGCAGCCAGCTGTTCCGTTGGGTGGCGCACGAGCACTGGGGCAAGGTCAAGGTGGTGCACTGTGGCCTGGAACGCAGCTTCCATGATGTGCCCGCCGTGGCTGCACCCAGCGCGCCGCGGCTGGTGTGTGTTGGCCGGTTGTGCGAGCAGAAAGGCCAGTTGCTGTTGCTGGAAGCCGCACGGCTGCTGGCGGAGCAGGCGGTGGAGTTCGAGCTGGTACTGGCAGGGGACGGCGAAATGCGCGAGCAGCTGGAAGCCCTGATCGCCCGGCACGGCCTGCAGGCGCAGGTGCGTATTACCGGCTGGATCAGCAGCGCACAGGTACGCGAGGAGATCCTCGCCGCCCGCGCGCTGGTCTTGCCAAGCTTCGCCGAGGGCTTGCCGGTGGTGATCATGGAAGCCATGGCCTTGCGCCGCCCGGTGCTGACCACCTATGTGGCGGGTATCCCCGAGCTGGTAACCCCAGGCGAGAACGGCTGGCTGTTCCCGGCGGGGGCCGTGGAGGAACTGGCCACGGCCATGGCCGACTGCCTGGCGCAACCGGCGCAAGTGCTGCAGCGCATGGGGGAGGCGGCGTACCAGCGCGTGCTGCAACGCCATGACATCGATACCGAAGCGGCCCGGCTGGCCAGCTACTTCAAGGCATCCGCATGATCATCCTACTGAGCTGGCTGTTGGGCGCCGCGGCGCTGCTGATCCTGTTACCGGTACTGGTACTGTTCATCCAGGTGTTGCTGGGCTGCCTGCCCGCCCGGCCGCTGCCCATGGCCACAGGCAAGCGGGCACGGGTAGCGGTGCTGGTGCCGGCGCACGACGAGGCCTCGGTCATTGCTGCCACACTCGCCAGCATCACCCCGCAACTGGCCGCAGGTGACCGCCTGTTGGTGGTGGCGGACAACTGCAGCGATGACACCGCCACGCTTGCCCGGCAGGCGGGCGCGCAAGTGGTCGAGCGCCAGGATGATCGATTGCGCGGCAAGGGCTACGCACTGGATTTCGGTGTGCGCCATCTGGCGGACGACCCACCGCAGGTGCTGATCATCATCGACGCCGACTGCCTGGCGGACGCGGGCGCTATCGAGCGGTTGACGCGTTGCTGCAGCGAGACTGCGCGGCCCGTGCAAGCCCTCTACCTGATGCATGCGCCTGCAGGTGCCGGGCTGAAGGTACAGATCGCCGAGTTTGCCTGGCGGGTGAAGAACCTGGTGCGCCCGCGCGGTTGGGCGTGGTTGGGCCTGCCTTGCCAAATGATGGGCTCGGGCATGGCGTTGCAGTGGCGCGACCTTGCACTGATCGACCTGGCCCACGGCCACCTCGTCGAAGACCTGAAGATGGGGCTGGACCTGTGTCGCAACGGCAAACCACCGCTGTTCTGCCCGCAGGCGCAGGTCTACAGCCAGTTTCCGAGCAGTGACGAAGGCCTGGCAATACAGCGCACTCGCTGGGAACACGGCCACCTCGGCGTACTGCTTGCCGACGCCCCTCGGCTGCTGCTGAGCGCGTTGACTCGGCGCAACGGGCGCCTGCTGGCCATGGCCATGGATCTGCTGGTACCGCCGCTGGCCCTGCTGGTGCTGACATTGATGGCATTGCTGGGCATTACCTGGTTGGCGTATGCGCTGCTGGGCATGTTGTTGCCGGCATTGCTGGCCACGCTGGCCATGGTCCTGCTGGGTAGCGCGGTGCTGCTGGCCTGGCTGCGCTTCTGCCGCGAGCAGATGCCCTTTTCGGTGTTGTTGTATGCGCCTTGTTACGCGGCGAAGAAAATCCCCCTGTACCTGGGGTTTCTGGTGCGACGCCAGGTGGAATGGGTACGTTCGAAACGGGATGGCAGCTGATGACGGATCGTACATGGCAACGGCGCTGGGCCACTGTCGTCGACAAACTGCAGGTGGTGGCTGACGCGGCTGATGAGCAACGGCTGCTCGACGCCTTGTCGGCACCGCAAGCACCCACCGTGCTGGGTTTCGTCAATGCCCACGCCATGAACCTGATGGCGGGCAATGCTGAGTTCTACACGGCGCTGATGGCCTCCGACGTGTTGCTGCGCGACGGTTCGGGCATGGGGCTGCTGTACCGCCGTCTGGGCCTTGCGCCAGGATTGAACATGAACGGCACCGATTTCATCCCCCGAGTGCTGGCGGCTTGCAAAGGTCGACGGGTAGCCCTGTGGGGCACCCGGGAGCCTGCCCTGGCCCAGGCGGCGCAGCACTGCGAAGCCCGCTTCGGGGTGCGGCCGGTGTCGGTGCACGATGGCTTCGCCGACGTGGAGACCTATCTGCGGCTGGCCCGCGAACTGCAACCCGAGTTGATCGTGCTGGGCATGGGCATGCCCAGGCAGGAGCTGGTTGCAGCCCGTCTGGTGGCCGTTGCCGGGCCATGCCTGATCGTGTGCGGCGGGGCAATCCTGGACTTTCTGGGGGGAGGGGTGGAACGGGCCCCAGCCTGGGTACGACGGCTGGGCATGGAGTGGCTGTACCGCTTGCTGAAGGAGCCCAGGCGTTTGTTTGGCCGTTATGTGCTGGGTAACCCCTTGTTTGTGTTGCGCACCCTGGCCTGCGGCAAGGCGCGTGGCAGAGCCGGTTCTGGTGTGCCGGGCAGCGAGCCCTGACCCGTCTGAATACTGGCGCGCGCCACAGCGATGGCGCAGTACTGCTACAGTGATATCAGTCGCCGCCAGACAGCAAAAACAATAAACAGGCGAAATGCAGCATCAGCCCCTGAATGAACGCCATCCTGGTGGCCGGACGCTCAGGCGAGCTTTTGAATCAGGGGGTCTTGCCGCATGCAGGGATCGATAATGCGCGCTCGCGTTCACGCCATCCGTGGCACCTCAATCACAGCAGTGAAATACAACCCCGGCAGGCTTGCCGGGGTGCGAGCGCTATCGCCAGTGGCCATGCCGATGCCCTGGGTGGCCCGGGCAATTGCAGCCGTTGATTAAGTATCGTGTTCAGCCTGATGGAAGGGTGTTCGCCACGCTCACATTGATCGCTCACATTGATGAGGCCTGACAATGGTTTTGGAACCCAGAAGCAGTCGTCCCGTACTCCAGCGCAGAAGCAACGTCAGCAACGCGGTGCAGGCGGGCCTTGACGGTATTGCGGTGACCGGTGTCGCCTGGTACCTGATCTACGAACAGTTCGGCTACATCACTTCCGACTACGTGATCATGCTGCTGTTGCTGATCGGCGCGTTGGCGGTCATCTACGACCACTACGCCATCTACCGCACCAACGTCGGCTTGACGGTCAAGGCATTCAGGCTGTTCAAGGCCTGGTCGGCGACGTTCTGCTTCCTGGTGGTGATGGCCTTCCTCACCAAACAGAGCGAATCGTATTCGCGGTTGCTGGTCGGGGAGTTGTTCGTCATCGGCTATTTCGTCCAGCTGTTCCTGCACATTGCCGTGCGCGAAGTGCAGAAGCGCTTCATGGCCCATGCGTACCGCATGGAAAACGCGCTGATCATCGGCAACGGTGAACTGGCCGATTTCCTTTATCGCAAGATCAGCAACAACCCCTGGTTCGGCGAGCGGGTAGTGGGTTGTGTGTTGTTCGACGAAGCCGACGCAGTGCCGCGGGCCGAGGGGCAGCAGGGGCCGCCCGTGCTTGGGCATATATCCGCGCTCGACGAGATCGTCGCGCAGCACGCCATACGTACGGTGTACCTGGTAACGCCGCTCGGCGGTTCCGAAGTGATCAACGATATCTACTTGAAGCTGCTGGAAAAATGCATAGCCGTGAACTGGGTGCCGGATATCTTTTCGCTGCGCCTGATCAACCACAGCGTTCGCGAAATCGCCGGGATTCCGGTATTGACCTTGTCCGAGACCCCTTTGACCGGCATGAGCCTGTTCCTCAAGAACGTCGAGGACAGGGTGCTGGCGGCGCTGATCCTGCTGTGCATTTCGCCGGTGCTGCTGGTTGTCGCCCTGGTCATCAAGCTCGATAGCCCTGGGCCGGTGTTCTTCCGCCAGGAGCGCATGGGCTGGACCGGCGAATCGTTCCGTATCTGGAAGTTCAGGAGCATGCATGTGCACCAGCCCGAAGCCGGCGTGCTCCAGCAGGCCCAGAAGAACGACCCGCGGTTGACCCGGGTGGGCGCCTTCATCCGCCGTACCAGCCTGGATGAGCTGCCCCAGCTGTTCAACGTGCTGACCGGGGAGATGTCGCTGGTGGGCCCACGCCCCCATGCGCTGCAACACGACACGCAATACTCCCAGGACATCGTCGACTACTTTGCCCGTCACAACATCAAGCCCGGTATGACTGGCCTGGCCCAAGTACGTGGCTTCAGGGGCGAAACCAAGGACATCGCGCAGATGGTCCAACGCGTCAATTCCGATATCGAGTACATCAACAACTGGTCGCTGTGGCTCGACTTCGTGATTCTGGTGCGTACGCTCAATGCGTTCACCGGCAAACACGCCTACTGAATGCAGTCGAGCTGACCGGCGGGCCGACGGCCGGTCACACATCCCTGCATGCAGCACTACACTTGCCCGGTGATGGCGACCTGCCTGCATTGGCCAGGTCGCCCCTTCAAGGATGGAAAGCCCCACCACGGCCGATCTGCAGCGCGAATCGGCCGTGTCCTGCAAGGAGACGCAGGTCGATGGTCATCAAGCGAACGAGCAAGGCTTGCGTGCCTACCCCTGCGCGTGAGCGGGCGAAGCTTGCCGGTGAATTGCAGGGTGCGGTCGATGGGCTGCTGGCCAGCCCGTTGTTCGTCAGGTCGCGGCGCCTGGGCAGCCTGCTCAGCTACCTGGCCCAGCACAGCCAACAGGAAGGCGAGGGCAGCCCCAGCGAATACGATATCGGCATCGCGGTGTTTCGCCGTGACCCGGCGGTGTACTGCACTGGCGACGACCCGGTGGTGCGGGTGCAGATCGGCCGCCTGCGGCGCAAGCTGGCTACCTATTACGCCACCCTCGGGGAGCATGAAGCGCTGCGCCTCAGCGTGCCGCCCGGCGGCTACCGCCTGTGTTGCGTGCAACAGGGCAGGCCTTTGGCCGATGGCCGGCCGGCGGTGCTCTACGTGCGGCCATTCAGTTGCCTGACGGGCCTGGGCGGAGTGTTTGCCAGGGGCCTGGGTGAAGAGTTGTGCGACTTGCTGTTCCATGCGCTTGGCAGAGCCTCTGTGCATGTCCGCTTGCCGCGTGGAGCGCCGGTCGCGAGCGGCCCCTTGGGCGAGCCCACCTACTTGCTGGAGGGCAGTGTCAGGGCCGAGGCAAACCGGGTGCGGGTGGCGGTACGGGTGGTGGATGTGGGGGCAGGCAGCCTGTTCTGGTCGGCCCGCTTCGACCGGGCCGGCCCGCTGATGATCGACACCGAGCAGGAGCTGGCCGAAGCCATCTGCCGCAGCCTGGTCGTGCAGTTCACCCGCAAAGAGGGTTGAAACCGCCGGGGCGTACCCCGGCGGTAACGGCTCAGGAAGGGATGACCCACTTCTGGTTGGCATACAGGTAGGTTGCGCTGTTGCTGAAGGTCAGGTCGATCTCCTGGGCATTGGAGCGCGAGGTGCTGAACATGGTGCTGGTCTGCACGTTCTGCTCGAACCACACCAGCACGGTTTCCTTGGGCGTAAGGTTGGTGCTGCCTTGGACGATAGGGTTAGCGGCAACGTAGATCGGCGTGCTCACCTGCTTGCCATCGATACCGGTGGACAGCTGGTTGACGCCTGGGTGGATCGAGCCGTACTGGTTGATCATGGTGATGGCGGTTTCCGGGCCTCCCGTGGATACCGGGCCGAGCAGGCCGGACTGATCGAGAGTCGACTGCTGGCCAAGGCCGATATCGACCTTGTTGGTGTCCACCGTTACCTGGACGTTGGCCTGGAAGGTGTTGGTACCGAACAGTTGGTACATCGGCGTCCAGCTGAAGTTGTTGTTGCTCAGGTACTGCACATACGACTGCCAGACGACGTTGTAGGCTTCGTCGCCGACACGTTTGGCAAAGCACAGTTTGTAGCCTGCGCTTTTCAGCGAACGCAGGTCTTCGTCGGCAATCTGGATGGTCACTGACTTGGTCGCGGCGGCGGTGACGGTGCCAAGCAACCGGGCGTAATGCTCGTGGCTCAGGGCGCGGGTTTCACCGAGCAGGGCCTTGACGGCGGTTTGCACCTGTTCCTGGCGCTGCTGGGCGACGGCGAGCTGTTGTTTGCTTGCGGCATTCGAATTGCTCATGGTGTCCCTCTGTCCTTGTTGAGTGATGATTGCCGAGTTCCGGCCTGTGCCGGCGTGTCGACCAGTCCACTCTAGGCGGGGCAGGCGGGCCGGCGAAGTATCACGGTGTTACAAGGCAGCGGCTGTCATGCCGCCCACTCAAATGAACAAGGGCCGCAATGCGGCCCTTGTTGCTCGTGCAGATACGCAAGCAAGGCTCAGGCAGTGCTTTTCACGTTGGCGTCGGCCCAGGTGAAGTTCCAACTGGTGCGCTTACCCTTGGCCACTTCGATGAGCTTGTTTTCGTAGGTCGTGTGGCTGATCTCGCCGGTGAACGTCAAGGTGCGTGCGCTGTTGTTGCCTGTGACTTCGCCCGGTTGGCCGTTGCTCAGGATCATCGCTTTCTTGAGGTCTTCCGCGGATGGCGCGCTGGCCTGGTTTTTCTCGACGGTTACGAAATGCATGGTTACACCTCCTGTGTGGTTTGAACCTCGGCACGGCGCGGCGCGCCGGCCGAGGGGCACACTGTAGGCGCGAGGTGGGCAGGGCCTTAAGTTACAAGGCAGGCGGCGAAGTAACAGGGCGTAACGCCAGGGTGGATACCCCGGGTGGCCTTACGCACCAGGCAGTGACAACGGGTGCAACGCCCTGAACCCCTGCGCCTCTTCCACCAGCCAGTCATGCACTGCCCGGGCGCCGGGCTGGGTCAGCCCGCCGGGCGGGTAGTGCAGCACGTAGCGCTTGTGGTTGGCGATCGGTACGCCGAACGGCACGATCAGCGCGCCGCGCTCCAGTTCATCGTTGAGCAGGGTGCGCCGGGCGATGGCCACGCCGACACCGGCAATCGCCGCCTCGATGGTCAGGTGGTTGCGGTTGAAGGTGTGGCCACGGCGCACGTCCAGCCCGCCGGCGCCGATACCGTCCAGGTAAAACTCCCATTCGGCATATTCCGAGCTGCCGCGCCAGGCGGTGATGTCGTGCAGCAGCGGATAGTGCACAAGGTCCGTCGGCCCGTGCAGCGGCGGGCGGCCGCGCAGCAGTGCAGGGGAGCAGACCGGGAAGATCTGTTCATCCAGCAACGGGGTCGACAGCATGCCCGGGTAGCTGCCGTCGTTGAGGTCGATGGCCAGGTCGAAGTCATCCGGGTGCAGGGCCTGGTTGCTGTCCTCGGCCACCAGGCGCAGCTCGATGTCGGGGTAGCGCTGCTGGAAGCGTGGCAGGCGCGGCGTGAGCCATTTGGCCAGGAACGACGGGATCGAGCGCAGGCGCAAGGTGCCACGGATCTCGCCGGCATCCAGGCGCAGCAGCTCGGCCTCGATGCTGCCGTAGGCCTCGGCCACGGTCTGCGCCAGGCGCTGCCCCTCGGCCGACAGCTCGACGCCGCGGGCGCGCCGCAGGAACAGGCGATAGCCCAGGCGCTCCTCCAGTTGGCGCATCTGCTGGCTGACGGCGCCGGGGGTGATGTGCAGCTCTTCGGCACAGCGGGTGAATGACAGGTGCCGCGCCGCGCAGGCAAACACATGCAGCCAGACGTATACCTGGCCGTTGAGTGGCCCCTTCATTGTTTAGTCCTGCTAAAGGCTTGTGTAGGAAGTTTCGTTGGTCATGCCGATCTGAGCGCGTCAGTATCGCCCAACTTTGTAATACCGTTCAATTTTTCCAGAGATCCGTGGTGTGCGTTGTACGGCTGCCACGGTCAGGCATTAGCATGGCTATCAGTGTTTTCGACCTTTTCAAGATTGGCATCGGCCCATCGAGCTCCCACACCGTCGGCCCCATGCGCGCCGCGGCAACCTTCGCCCTGGCACTGCGCGAGCGCGGCCTGCTGGCCCAGGTGAGCCGGGTCGAGGTCCGTCTGTACGGCTCGCTGTCGGCCACCGGGGTTGGCCATGCCACTGACCGTGCCTGCTTGTTGGGCCTGATGGGCCAATGGCCGGACCGCATCGACCCGCACAGCATCGAGCCACGCATCGACCAGTTGATGCAGGAGCAGTGCCTGATGCTCGATGCCAGCCATCCGATCGAGTTCCAGTACAGCCGTGACATGCGCCTGCTCGACGAGAGCCTGGCGTATCACCCCAACGCCATGACCTTGGAAAGCTTCGGCGCCCAGGGCAGCCTGTTCAGCCAGACCTACTATTCGGTGGGTGGCGGCTTCATCGTCGAGCAAAGCGAAATCGACGCACCCCAGGTTGGCAGCGCCGAGGTCGAGCTGCCCTATGAGTTTTCCAGCGCAGAAGAGCTGCTGGCGCTGTGCAAGCAGCATGGGCTGAGTGTCAGCCAGCTGATGCTGGCCAACGAGCGCGCCTGGCGCTCGGAAGGCGAGATACGCGAAGGCCTGCTGAACATCTGGGCCGCCATGCGCGAGTGCGTGGTCAACGGCCTGCGCAATGAAGGCATCCTGCCTGGCGGGCTCAAGGTCAAGCGCCGCGCCGCACGCCTGCACCGCAGCCTGCAGGAGATCGGCAAGCCCAACGTGATCGGTTCGACCCTCAGCGCCATGGAGTGGGTCAACCTGTTCGCCCTGGCGGTCAACGAAGAGAACGCCGCCGGCGGACGCATGGTCACCGCGCCCACCAATGGCGCGGCCGGGATCATCCCGGCGGTGCTGCACTACTACATGAAATTCAACCCCGGCGCCTGCGACGACGACGTGGTGACCTTCCTGCTGGCGGCGGCCGCGGTGGGCATCCTGTGCAAGAAGAACGCCTCGATTTCCGGCGCCGAAGTGGGCTGCCAGGGCGAGGTCGGTTCGGCCTGTTCGATGGCCGCCGCCGGCCTGGCCGAAGTGTTGGGCGCCACGCCGCCGCAGCTGGAAAATGCCGCCGAGATTGCCCTGGAACATAACCTCGGGCTGACCTGCGACCCGGTCGGTGGCCTGGTCCAGGTACCGTGCATCGAGCGCAACGCGATTGCGGCGGTCAAGGCGATCAATGCCGTGCAGATGGCCTTGCGTGGCGACGGTGAGCATTTCATTTCCCTCGACCAGGTGATCCGCACCATGCGCGATACCGGTGCCGACATGCACGCCAACTACAAGGAAACCTCGCGCGGCGGCCTGGCCGTGGCGTTCGTCGAGTGCTGACACAACGCCAGGCATGCACTTGACCGCTGTAGGAGCAACTGTCTAGCTCAACTGCTGAAGCTAGCGCGATCCCTGTGGGAGCGGGCTTGCCCCGCGAACACGGGCGAAGCCCGTGCCACCCCGCGCGGCACCAGGCCGCTCCTACAGAAGCCATGCAACCCATGAGGCCGGCAAGCCGGCTTCCACACTGCAACACCCGCTGTACCTGCGACAAAAACAACTACAAGGCGATACCCATGACTGATGTACAAAACACCACGACCCTTCGTGCGGATTCGGCTGCCCCGGCTACGGCCTCGGGCTCGACCACCTGGAACCGCCACGACACCACCTGGGCCCTGGGCCTGTATGGCACCGCCATTGGTGCCGGCACCCTGTTCCTGCCGATCAACGCTGGCGTCGGCGGCTTCTGGCCGCTGCTGATCCTGGCGCTGCTGGCGTTCCCCATGACCTTCTTCGCCCACCGCGCGCTGACCCGCTTCGTGCTATCTGGGCGCAAGGGCGGCAGCGAAGACATCACCGAGGTGGTGGAAGAGCACTTCGGCGTTGGCGCCGGCAAGCTGATCACCCTGCTGTATTTCTTCGCCATCTTCCCGATCCTGCTGGTGTACAGCGTGGCGCTGACCAACACCCTCACCAGCTTCTTCGAACATCAGCTGCACCTGAACGCGCCGCCCCGTGCACTGCTGGCGCTGCTGCTGATTTGCGGCCTGATGATCATCGTGCGCTGCGGCCAGCAACTCATCGTCAAGGCCATGAGCCTGCTGGTCTACCCCTTCGTCGCATCGCTGCTGTTGCTGGCGCTGAGCCTGATCCCGAACTGGAACGGCGCGTTCTTCGCCCAGGCCAATGAAGGCCTCAGCGCCTCGAACCTGATGCTCACCCTGTGGTTGGCGATCCCGGTGATGGTGTTCTCGTTCAACCACTCACCGATCATCTCGGCCTTTGCCGTCGACCAGAAACATCGCTACGGCGTTGACGCCGACCGCAAGAGCGGCCGCACCCTGGCCACTGCCCACGTGATGATGGTGCTGACGGTGATGTTCTTCTGCTTCAGCTGCGTGCTGGCCCTGAGCCCTGAGAACCTGGCTGAGGCCAAAGCGCAGAACATCTCGATCCTGTCGTACCTGGCCAACCACTTCCAGACCCCGGTGATCGCCTTCGTCGCACCACTGATCGCGCTGGTGGCGATCACCAAGTCGTTCCTGGGCCATTACATCGGCGCCAGCGAAGGCTTCCAGGGCATGATCGTCAAGAGCCTGCGTGGGCGTGGCAAAACCTGGCCAGCCAAACGCCTGGAGCGTGCCACGGCGCTGTTCATGGTGGTGACCTGTTGGGCGGTGGCCACACTCAACCCGAGCATCCTTGGCCTGATCGAAGGCCTGGGGGGCCCGGTGATTGCCTGCCTGCTGTTCCTGATGCCGATGTATGCGGTGCACAAGGTGCCGGCGCTGCGTCAGTACTCGGGCAAGCTGTCGAATGTGTTCGTCGTGTTGGTTGGCTTGATCACGCTGTCGGCGATCGTCTACAGCTTCATTTCCTGAAAACGACCGCGGGGCACATTGGCGCAGCATTCGCTGTTGCAATGTGCCCCGCGGTGCCTTCAGGTCAGGCGCTTTCCAGGTGCCTGATCGCCGCCTTCAGGCGCTCCGCAGGTTGCGCTTGGTCCTGATGGGTGATCTCTGGCGCCTTGCGCACCCGGCCATGCTGGTCGACCCAATGACCGTTGCTGTAGAAACGGTAACTGGCGGTGCCGCTGTTCCAGCCTTGGTCGAGCAGGCCTTGCAGATGGAAGGTCTGGGCGATCTGGCTGAGCGGGCCGCTGGGGCTGCCGTCCAGTTGCAGGATGATCGAGGGGCTACCGACCGGGGCGAACGGCAGTTCGCTGTAGCTGCCCCAGACGTCGGCCTTGAACACCTGCACCGGATGGGTCGCCTGGAAGGTGCGCGCCGTGCCGGTGACCTTTTTGTGCACGGTATTGACCAACAGGTCGAGGGTCAGGACAGGTGCCCCGAGCAAGCCGTTGCTGACGTTCAGGCGAGTGTGGAAAAGTCCGATTGCCATGCTGATGCTCCTTGCCTGCTCAGGCTTTCTTGGCGGCCTTGGCGGCCGGGCTCTTGGTCGATGCGAGGGCCTGGTCCAGCGCCTTGCCCACGGCACCACTGGCCAGCTGCTTGAGCTGTGCGACATCGTGGGTGGCGATGACCGCGTCCAGGGTGGCGTTGTGCAGGTCGCGTTGCAGGTCGACATTGGCCAGGGTCTGGATGTGCTGGGTTTGCAGCACCACCGGCACGTTGTCCACTTCCTGCCAGCGCTGGCCGTTGTAGTAGCGGTAATTGGCCACCCCGTGCTGCCAGTCGAGGTCGAGCAGCACCCGCAGGTCCAGCTGCAGCGGCGAGTTGGCATGTGGGCCGCCCTGGTTGCCGCGCAGGGTGAGCAGGATCTTGCCTTCGCTCGGCGGCTGCACAGTGAGGTAGCTGTAGGTGCCCCAGGTGTCCAGGTGCAGCTCAAGCGGCGGGTTGGTGGTCTGGGTGATCAGCGCGTTACCGCGCAGGCTTCTGTCGGGGGTGTAGACCAGCAGGTCCAGCTGCAGACGCTGGGCGCCCGGAGCATTGGTACCAATGACGTAAGACACCGGGAACAGGCCTTCCGACGGTGCGGGCAGCGATACAGACATGATTGCCTCCGTTGCATTCAATGAATGAAATACCGTTACCAAAGCTTGCGCAGGCGGGCGGAGGAGAAGGGGGGAAGGCAGGTAGACGGGCGAAGTACTGGCGTGCCCGGTGCGAGCGGCTGTTAGCAGCCGTCTTGTGCAGCCATCCCTGGTGTGCGGTGCCGCCTGCCTGGCAGCCCGCTTGAGTTAAGCAGGCAAAATCAGCAGTGATGGCCTTTTTGCAGCATGTCCGACGAGTGGTGCCAGTACAGGCTTGTTAGGTAATGCCGGCGCCGACGAGCCTACTCCCACGGTCAATGCATAGACCTGTGGGAGAGGGCTTGGCCGCGAAGGGGTTTGACCTGTTCAGCTCACTTGGTTTTGTGCTGCAGCGCCACGAAACTACGACGCATGTCGCTGGCCCAGCCATCGATTACCGGCTTGACGTCGGCCAGGGTGAGTTTCTGGGTGTCGTTTTCCAGCTCCTTGCCACTGCCTTTGCGCACCACCTGGGCCAGCACTTTCTGGCTGGCGCCATCGAGGAAGGCCGCCTCTACCGCGATGTCCACGTCCTGGTCACGCCCGCCGGCGGCGGTGTTGACCGCTGCTGCCACCAGGGCGATGGGGATGACTTCGTAGGGCTTGAGGCCTTCGTTGCTGGTGGCCACCGCAGTAATCGCCGGGCGCACCACGATGGTGTTCGGCCCAGGCTCCTTGACCAGCGTCAGCACACTGCCCAGCTCGCGACGCAGGGCTTCGTTGAAGTAGCGGGTGATCTCCTGAAGTGTCTGCGCCGAAATCACGTTGGTGGGTTGTGGTTTGGGGTAGAACTGGCTCGGTTCGATGAACACCTTGGTGTACTGGCTGGCTTTCAGGTTCGGGTCGACCCAGCGCATCACCGGCGCGCCAGAGACGCTTTCAGCCGGTTTCAGGCGGCTGTAGTCCTTGAGAAAGCCTGAGTAATCCTTGGGGTCGACGCGGTTGCTGGAGCAGGCAACCAGGGCAAGCAGGGCTGCGCACAACAGGGTGCTGCGAGACAGTTGCATCATGATGGCGGTGTCCATGAGTGAATTGGCCAGAACAACGCTAGCAGGTGCTTGGCGGAAGGCCAGCATCCCGCTTGATTCTCATAGCCGTTTCGGACATCCATGCCCGAACCAGCCGACTTTTCATTGGATACGAAAGCTGGAAAAGTATGCCCTTTACGGGTATGGTTTGGAGCGTTGGATATGGATGTCTATAAAAGAAGGGCGTTCGCTCGCTGGCAATTCAGCGAGAACCTCCCGGATTGTGTGCTGTGCAAGGCTGTCGAGGAAATGCAGTGCGGCCTGGTGGATGCCAGCCTCGGCGGGCTGCTGTTCAAAAAGCGCGTCGCCGGACAGGGTGCCGGAAAGCGAGGCGGCTACCGCACGTTGCTGTCAGCTCGCATCGGCAGCCGCTATGTGTTTCTGCATGGCTTCAAAAAGAACGACCAGGTGAATGTAACGCCCGACGAGCAGAAAGCGTTGCAGTTCTCCGGAAAGGTATTCCTGGATTTATCACCGCAGGCGTTGGCCAAGGCCCTGGGCTGCGGTGTACTGATGGAGGTCCACTGTGACCAGCAAACTCATTGAATCATTGCGTGATGACCTGTGTGCCCTGGAGCGGGCGGGCGCGGTCGGCAAAGTCACGCTGCGCGATTTCGAAGCGATCTGCCCGGCGCCCGTGCGGGCATTCACCGCCCAGGACATCAAGCAACTGCGTGAAACCCTCAACTTCAGCCAGCCGGTGTTCGCCCTGCACCTGCATACCAGCGCCTCCACGGTGCGCAAGTGGGAGCAGGGCGAAACACGTCCAGCGGGGCCTGCGTTGAAACTGCTCAATGTCATCGCTGACAAAGGCCTGCAAGCCATCCTTTGAGCAAAACCCGTCAGCCCAACGCCTCACGCAACCGGTACCACAACATCCCCAGCGCCAGCAGCGGCGAGCGCAATGCCTTGCCGCCGGGGAAGGTCAGGTGGGGCACCGAGCTGAACACGTCAAACCCGTAACTGGCCTGGGTGGCAATGGCCTCGGCCAGCAGTTTCGCCGTCCAGTGCGTAGTGTTCAGGCCGTGCCCGGAATAGCCCTGGGCATAGAACACATTGGGGTGCTGGCTGAGCCTGCCGACCTGCGGGAAGCGGTTGGCGGTGATGCCGATCATGCCGCCCCATTGATAGTCCAGGCGCACATCGGCCAACTGCGGGAACACCTTGAGCACCTTGGGCCGCATGTAGGCGCCGATGTCCTTCGGGTCGCGCCCGGAGTAGTGGCAGGCGCCGCCGAACAGCAGCCGGTTGTCGGCAGTGAGGCGGTAATAGTCCAGGCCGACTTTCTGGTCGCACAGCGCCATGTTCTGCGGGATCAGCGTCCGGGCGAGGTGTTCGGGCAGCGGTTCGCTGGCCACTACATAGCTGCCGGCAGGCAACACTTTTCCGCTCAGGCGCGGTTCCAGTTCGTCGAGGTGGGCGTTGCAGCCCAGCACCAGGCTCTGGGCGCGGACCTTGCCGCGCGCGGTGTGCAGGGTCACGGTGCTGCCATGTTCGATGCGCAGCACCGGGCTTTGCTCGAAGATCTTCACGCCCAGGCCATGGGCGGCGCGGGCTTCGCCCTGGACCAGGTCGAGCGGGTGCAGGTGGCCCGAGCCCATGTCCACCAGGCCACCGGCGTACTGGTCGCTGGCGACGATTTCGTGCATGCGGTCGGCGCCAACCAGCCGGGTTTGGTGGCGGTAGCCAAGGTCGGCAAGTTCGCGCTGCTCGTCTTCGAAGGCGGCGAACTGCGCCGGGGTGTTGGCCAGCTCGCAGAAGCCCCAGCGCAGGTCGCAGTCGATGCCGTACTGCTCGATACGCCGCGCCACCAGCGCCACCGAGTCGATGCCGGCCTGCTTGAGGTAACGCACGCCGTCCTGGCCGACGTGCCGGGCAAAGCCCGAAACGTCATGGCCGATGCCGCGGATCAGCTGGCCGCCGTTGCGCCCGCTGGCGCCCCAGCCGATGCGCCGGGCCTCCAGCAGGATTACCGTGAGGCCGCGCTCGGCCAGCTCCAGGGCGGCGTTGACCCCGGTCAGGCCGCCGCCGACCACGCACACGTCGGCTTGCAGGTCCTGGTCGAGCACAGGGTAGGGGGCTGCCTTGCGCGCCGTGGCGGCGTAGTAGGAAGCGGTGTGTTCAGTCATGTGAGGCATGGGTGTGCTCGACTCAGCGGTTGGACTTGATCTTGCTCCAGGAGCGGGTCATCTGCCGCAGGATCGCCGGGCTCGGCATGGTGGAGACATACAGTTTGTCCAACACCTCCTGGGGCGGGTAGATCTCGGGGTTGTTCACCAGTGCCGGGTCCATGTCGGCCTTGGCATCCGGGTTGGCGTTGGCATAGCCGACCGTGGCGCTGACCTTGGCGATCACCTTGGGGTCGAGCAGGTAGTTGATGAACGCCAGGGCTTGTTCGGGGTTCTTGGCATCCTTGGGGATGGCCAGCAGGTCGAACCACAGGTTGCTGCCTTCCTTGGGGATGCTGTAGGCGACCTTGACGCCGTTGCCGGCCTCCTCGGCACGGTGGGCGGCCTGGAACACATCGCCGGAGTAACCGAAGGCCACGCAGACATCGCCGTTGGCCAGGTCGGATACGTACTTGGAGGAGTGGAAGTAGGTGATGTAGGGGCGCAGCTCCAGCAGGCGTGCCTCGGCCTTTTTATAGTCGTCGGCCTTCTCGCTGCGCGGGTTCATGCCCATGTAGTTGAGGATGGCCGGGAACAGTTCGTCGGGCGAATCCATGAACGCCACGCCGCACTGCTTGAGCTTCTTCAGGTTCTCTGGCTCGAACAGCACGGCCCAGGAGTCGATCCTGTCGATGCCCAGCACCGCCTTCACTTTATCGACGTTGTAGCCAATGCCGTTGGTGCCCCACAGGTAAGGCACGGCGTACTGGTTGCCCGGGTCGTTCTGCTCAAGCTGCTTGAGCAGCTTAGGGTCCAGATGCTGCCAGTTCGGCAGCTTGCTGCGGTCCAGCGGCAGGAACGCGCCGGCCTGGGCCTGGCGGGCGAGGAAATGGTTGGACGGCACTACCACGTCGTAGCCGGTGCGCCCGGCCAGCAGCTTGCCTTCCAGGGTTTCGTTGGAATCGAACACGTCATAGACCACCTTGATCCCGCTGCTGGCCTGAAAGCCCGCCAGGGTGGTATCACCGATGTAATCGGTCCAGTTGTACACGCTCACCGTCGGTTGGGCCTGGACGGCAGCGCCGAACAGCAGGGCAAAGGTTGCGGGGATCAGGGCTTGCGGATGACGCATGTCGACACCTCGTTGGTCTTGTTCTTGGTCGTGGTATTAACGATGGTTCGGTGTTGGGGCATCGTGGGGGGGGGGGTGTCGACCAGCTGTGCTGTGGGGGTCTTCGCCGGGGGGGCACGCCCCCGCATCGTGGGAGCGGGCTTGCCCCGCGATTGGGCTGATGGCCTCGTCGCGGGGCTAGCCCGCTCCCACAAGATGTGTGATTGATCAGACACTGAGCAACAGGAACTCACGCTCCCACGAACTGATCACCCGCTTGAAGTTCTCGTGCTCGGCGCGCTTGACCGCCACGTAGCCCTGGACGAACTGCTGGCCCAGGTACTGCTGCACCACTTCACAGTCTTCCATGTGCTGCAACGCGTCCTCGATGGTGATCGGCAGGCGCAAGTTGCGCCTTTCGTAAGCGCGGCCCTGCACCGGCGCACTCGGCTCGAGTTTTTCGACCATGCCGATATAGCCGCACAGCAGGCTCGCGGCGATGGCCAGGTACGGGTTGGCATCGGCGCCCGGCAGGCGGTTTTCCACGCGCATCGCCTCGGGGCTGGAGGTCGGTACGCGCAGGCCGGCGGTGCGGTTTTCTTCACCCCACTCGACGTTCACCGGCGCCGAGGTGTCGGGCAGGAAGCGGCGGAACGAGTTGACGTTGGGCGCGAACATCGGCAGCAGCTTGGGGATGTATTTCTGCAGGCCACCGATATGGTGCAGGAACAGCTCGCTCATGCTGCCGTCTTCGTTGGCGAAGATCGGCTTGCCGGTGGCGATGTCGACCACGCTCTGGTGCAGGTGCATGGCGCTGCCCGGCTCGTCGGTGATCGGCTTGGCCATGAAGGTGGCGGTGACGTTGTGCTTGAGCGCCGCCTCGCGCATGGTGCGTTTGAACACGGTGATCTGGTCGGCCAGATCCAGTGCGTCGCCATGGCGGAAGTTGATCTCCATCTGCGCCGGGCCGTCTTCGTGGATCAGCGTGTCCAGGTCCAGGCCTTGCAGTTCGCACCAGTCGTAGACGTCCTCGAACAGCGGGTCGAATTCGTTGGCGGCGTCGATGGAGAACGACTGCCGGCCACTTTCGGCGCGGCCTGAGCGGCCCAGCGGCACTTGCAGTGGCAGGTCCGGGTCTTCACAGCGCTGGGTGAGGTAGAACTCCATCTCTGGCGCAACGATTGGTTGCCAGCCCTTGTCGGCGTAAAGCTTGAGCACCTTCTTCAGCACGTTGCGCGGCGACAGCTCGATGGGGTTGCCCTGCTTGTCGAAGGTGTCGTGGATCACGATCGCGGTGGGTTCGATGGCCCACGGGATCTGGTACACCGCGGTGGGGTCGGGGCGGCAGACCATGTCGATGTCGGCGGCGTCGAGCAGGCTGTAGTAGATGTCATCGTCGACGTAGTCGCCGGTCACGGTCTGCAGCAGCACGCTCTCGGGCAGGCGCATGCCGCGCTCGTGGAGGAACTTGGCGGTGGGGGCGATCTTGCCGCGGGCGATGCCGGTCAGGTCGCTGATCACGCATTCGACTTCGGTGATCCGGTGTTCTTTCAGCCAGGTGGACAGCTGATCGAAGGGGGCGTTCATACAAACCTCTTGGTTGGGTAGTTGTGGTGGGAAGCATGGCGTTCATCGCGTAGGGCACTTCCCACAGGTGACGCTGAGGACTATCTTGGGCGCAGCCCCCTGGGCTGATCTATCCACTTTCTTCGTCAATGAATGCACCAAAAGAGTGCAACTAGGACAGCGCGTGACAACGCCAATCGCCTTGCAGGTTCAGGATTTCCACACCACCGACGTGACCGAACAGACCCGCGCCACCCCCGGCTGGCAGCAGCAGTACCGGCAGATGTCCCCCGGGCATTTCAACGGCCAGCTGCGCTGGCTGGGGCTTGAGGGCGTGGAGGTTTACGAGGAGCGCCTGAACACCCGTGTCGAACAGTTCTTCCGTGCCCCCAGCGGCGCCCTGGCGTTCTGTTTCGACCGCAGCGAGAACAGCCTGTACCTGCTCAACGAAGACAGCCGCAACATCTGGATCACCCCGGAGAACTACCAGGAGGTGGCGGTGGTGTTCGAGCAGCCGTTCCTGGCCAGCCACGGGTTGGATGTGGAGCGCTTGCGCGGGCTGTTCATGGTGCCGCTGAGCTGTCAGCAGAATGCCTTGTTCGGCAACTGGCTGAGCGCCACGCTGACCCGCCTGGGCCAGGCCGATTGCCCGCTGGAGGGCAGGGCGCTGGCGGAGCAGTTGCTGGAGGACTGCCTGTTCATTCTCGACAACGCCGGGCAGCGTCTGCAGGGCGATGCCCTGGGGCGGCGCGACGGTGAGCGGGCGATCATGCGCCGGGTCAGTGAATGGGCGGCCGATTGCCCCGACGAGACCCTCAACCTGGTGCAGTTGGCCAAGGTTGCCGGGGTTTCCGTGCGTCAGTTGCAGCAGGCGTTCAAGGGCTTTACCAACCTGCCGCCAGCGCAATGGTTGCGCTTGCGCAGGCTCAACGGGGCGCGGCGCGATCTTCTGGCGGGGGATGCGACCGTGGCCGAGGTGGCCATGCGCTGGTCGTTCTGGCACCTGGGGCGGTTTTCCGAGAGTTATCGGCAGCTGTTTCGCGAGTTGCCGAGCGAGACACTCAGGCGCGCGCGCGGCGCCTAGCGCTTGGAACTGTAGGAGCGGCCCCAGCGTTACCACATAGATTGTCGGGGCTGCTGCGCAGCCCTTTCGCGGCACAAGGCCGCTCCTACAGGGGTGCCCACGGCAGCCCTCGTCCAGGTCAGGTATGGATACCGAACAAGCCCCGCGTTTCACCTACCAGAAAGTCCACCGCTACCTCAGCCGCTGGCTTGACGCCCGTGCGCCGGGGCAAGCGCACCGCTTGCCATCGCTGCGCGAGGTCGCCCGGCAGTTGCAGGTGTCGCTGTCCAGCTGCAAGCAAGGCTTTGCCCTGCTCGAGTCCCAGGGCCGCATCCAGGCGCGCCCCAAGGTCGGCTATTTCAGCGTCGTCCAGGCGTCCACGGCGCCGCTGCCAGCCACGGCCAACCTGCTCGATCGGGTCTTCGCCAGCGCCCGGCAGCCGGGGATGCTGGCCTTGAGCAGCGATGCCCCGGCCATGCTGGGCGCCCTCGATGGCCCGCTGCTGTTGCTCGAGCGCGAGCTGCTGCGCCGCACACCACCGGCTGAACTGCCGCCGTTCCAGCCGCTGGGCGAGCCGCAGCTGCGGGCGGCGCTGGCGCGCGATTACAGCCAGGCCTCATCCGAGCCGTGGCAGGCCGACCAGGTGTTCATCGGCCCGGACCTGCGTAGCGTGTTCGATCTCGCCCTGCAAGCGTTGATCCCGGCAGGTTCTGTGGCGCTGGTCGAGTCGCCGTGCTCCTGGTTGATACTGGGCCGGCTGCGTGCGGCGGGCCTGCTGGTCATCGAGGCGCCGCTGGACGGGGAGGGCCGGATGGACCTCGATGCCGTGGCCCAGATGCTGGAGACCACGCCCGTGCGCCTGGCGGTGTTGTCATCCCGGGTCAACACCCCACAGGGCAACGCGATGCCGGCAGCCGACAAACGCCGCCTGTGCGACTTGCTGGCCCGGCGTCGGGTATGGCTGTTCGAGAATGACAGCTACGGAGGCTTGTGCGCCGATCTTCCGGCCTACCGGGACCACGCCGACCCGCAGCGGCTGCTGGTGTTCGCCAGCTTCGACAAATGCATCGGCGCCGAGGCCCCATTCGCCTACCTGTTATGCCGCAGCGCGTCGGCGCCCCTGGCCGAAGCGTTCTTCGCCCGTGGCTTTCGCCTGCCAACCTATCGCCAGCGGGCCATCGCCGGGCTGTACGGCTCCGCGCGCATCGACCGACAACGGACGTTGCTGGGTCGACAACTCGCCGCCAGCGCGGCGCGCATGGCCGCGCTATTGAAGCAACATGCCGGTGACTGCCTGCAAGGCGCCATACCCCAGGCCGGAGCCACATTCTGGCTGCGCGCCACGCGCCCGGTGGACATGGACGCGGTGTGCGAAAAACTGCTGGCCGAGGGCATTGTCATCGCCCCCGGCTCGCTGTTCAGCCAGGCCGGCCATTGGCGCGACCACCTGCGCCTGAGCGTTACCGTCGATTGGCGCCAGGATATCGAAGGCGCACTGGTGCGCCTGGCCCAGGCCGTTCGGCAGGCGCCTCAGCTGCCGTAGCAATGCGCAAGCTCCGGGAATTCGCCCTGGCGCACATCGTTGGCGTAGCGTGCGCTGGCCACCCGAATCACCGCAGCCAGGTCGGCGTACTGCTTGACGAAGCGCGGCTTGCGCGGCCCGCCCAGGCCCAGCAGGTCCTCGGTAACCAGGATCTGGCCGTCGCAGGCGGGGGAGGCGCCAATGCCGATGCACGGCTGTGCGCTCTGTTCGCTGATCCGCCGTGCCAGCGGCTCGGCCACGCCCTCGAGCAACAGGCCAAAGGCGCCAGCGGCGAAGTTGGCGCGGGCGTCTTCGGCGATCGCTGCTGCGCTGGTCTCGGTCAGCCCCTGGGCCTTGTAGCCGCCCATGACATTGACGAACTGCGGCATCAAGCCAACGTGGGCCATCACCGGGATCCCGCGCTCTACCAGGAACGCCACGGTCGGCGCCAGGGCAAGGTTGCTCTCCAGTTTCACCGCGTCGCACCCGGTCTCGGCCAGCACTTGGGCGCAGCTGCGAAAAGCCTGTTCAGGTGAGGCCTGATAGCTGCCAAAGGGCATGTCGGCGATCACGCAGGCGTGTTCGGTGCTGTTCATCACGGCGCGGGTGTGGCTGATGGTCTCCTCCAGGCGCATGGCCAGGGTGGAGCGGCGGCCGTAGGCGACCATGGCGGTCGAGTCGCCGACCAGGATGAAATCCACCAAGGGATCGATCAGGCGGGCGATAGGCGCGCTGTAGGCGGTCAGGGCGACGATCTTCTGTCGGCCTTTCATGGCGGCCAGGTCGGGGATGGTCAAGCGGCGGGTGGGGATATGCGTGCTCATCGGTTACCTCCGGGGTGGTCAGGAGGTCATCGATTATTCACCCGATGCAGGCTGATTCAAGGCACAGGATCGGGCGATTTTGCAGCCCAGAAGGTATTCGCCGGCAAGGTCGACCCCCACAGGAGCCTGCCTTGCCGGCGAACAGCGTGGTCAGGTCAGTTGCGATCCAGCCACACGGTCTGGGCATTGGTGAACTCACGCACACCAAAGTGCGACAGCTCGCGGCCGAAACCACTCTTCTTCACGCCACCGAAGGCCACACGGGGGTCGGAAGCGCAGTAGCCGTTGATGAACACGCCGCCGGTGTCCAGCGCAGTGGTCATGCGCTCGGCCAGGGCGTAGTCGGCGGTGTAGATGGTCGCGGCCAGGCCGAAGTCGCTGTCGTTGGCCAGTTCCACTGCATGGTCGGCGTCACGGGCAGTGATGATTGCCGCTACCGGGCCGAACAGCTCCTGCTTGAACGCGGTCATGTCCGGGGTGACGTTGGCGAACACGGTCGGTGCGTAGAAGTTGGCCGCGCCTTCGACCTTGTGGCCGCCCAGCAGCAGGGTGGCGCCTTCAGCCAGCGTGGCCTGCACTTGGCCGTCGAGCTCGTCGCGCAGGTCATAACGGGCCATTGGACCGATGTAGGTGTCGTCCTGGAGCGGGTTGCCTACCTTGAGCGCACGGGTGGCCTCGACGAACTTGGCGGTGAATGCCTCGACGATGCTTTCTTCGACGATCAGGCGCTTGGCCGCGGCGCAGACCTGGCCGGTGTTCTGGTAGCGACCGATCACGGCAGCCTTCACGGCGGCGTCCAGGTCGGCGTCGGCCAGCACGATGAATGGGTCCGAGCCGCCCAGCTCCAGCACGCACTTCTTCAGCGCGGCACCGGCCTGTGCACCGATGGCCATGCCGGCGCGCACGCTGCCGGTGAGGGTGATGGCGGCGATGCGCGGGTCGTTGATGGCGCGGGTCACGCCCTCAGGGGTGACGTTGAGCACTTCGAACACGCCTTCAGGCAAGCCGGCGCGCTTGAACAGGTCGGCCAGCAGGTAGGCGCTGCCCATCACGTTGGGGGCGTGCTTGAGCACGTAGGTGTTGCCGGCCAGCAGGGCGGGCACGGCGCCACGCAGTACCTGCCAGATCGGGAAGTTCCACGGCATCACGGCGAGGATCGGGCCCAGCGGGCGGTATTCGATGCGGGCTTTCTCGACCTGGGTCGGTTCGGCGGCGAGCATGGCCGGGCCGTGTTCGGCGTACCACTGGCACAGGCCGACGCACTTGGCGACTTCGCCACGGGCCTGGCTGATCGGCTTGCCGATCTCGCGGGCGATCATCTGGGCGAAGGCTTCGGCGTTGGCCTGCAGAGCGTTGGCCAGGGCGATCAGGTATTCGCTGCGCTGACCCAGCGACACCTTGCGCCACTGGTTGTAGCCAACCTTGGCGCGTTGCAGCGCCGCTTCCAGTGCGGCGTCGGTGTCGAAGGCATAGTGGCCGATCTGCTCGCCGGTGTAGGGGTCGACGGAGATGGCGTGGGTCAGGCTGCTGATCTCGCTCATGGCAGGACTCTCATTGTTTTGAAGGGGTGAGCCCAGACTAGTGGTGGCGCGCTTTAATGAAAACTGAATAATAATGAGCGAAACATTCACGTTTGGAGAATGACCTGTGGACCTGGTGCAACTGGAGATCTTCAAGGCGGTGGCCGAGCACGGCAGCATCAGCGCTGCCGCCCAGCACATCCACCGGGTGCCGTCGAACCTGACCACCCGTATCAAGCAGCTCGAAGAAGACCTCGGTGTCGAGCTGTTCATCCGCGAGAAGAGCCGCCTGCGCCTGTCGCCGGCCGGCTGGAACTTCCTCGAATACACCCGGCGCATCCTCGACCTGGTGCACGAAGCGCGGCTGACCGTGGCGGGGGAGGACCCGCAAGGCACCTTCGCCCTGGGCTCGCTGGAGAGTACTGCGGCGGTGCGCATCCCGGCCTTGCTGGCGGCCTACAACCAGCGCTATCCCAAGGTGGACCTCGACCTGTCCACCGGCCCGTCCGGCACCATGCTCGAAGGCGTGCTGTCCGGGCGCCTGGTGGCCGCCTTCGTCGATGGCCCGGTGCTGCACCCCACGCTGGAAGGCATGCCGGTGTTCGAGGAGGAGATGATGGTCATCGCACCGCTGCACCATGCGCCGGTCACCCGCGCCCGCGACGTCAATGGTGCGAGCATCTACGCGTTCCGCGCCAACTGCTCGTACCGCCATCATTTCGAGAGCTGGTTCGTTCACGACCAGGCCGTGCCGGGCAAGATCCACGAAATGGAGTCCTACCACGGCATGCTCGCCTGCGTCAGCGCAGGCGCGGGCCTGGCGATGATGCCGCGCAGCATGCTCGACAACATGCCCGGTTGCAGCACTGTCAGCGCCTGGCCGATGGCCGAGGACTTCCGCTACCTCAAGACCTGGCTGGTGTGGCGCCGGGGCACGGTGTCGCGCAGCCTGAGCATGTTCATCAAATTGCTTGAGGAGCGCCGGGCCGAGTCGCTGGCGGGTTGAGTGCATGGCTCACACGTTAATTACCTGGCGCGATCACTGTGGGAGCGGGTTCACCCGCGAACACGGGCATAGCCCGTGCCAGACACCGAGGTGTCATCTTCGCGGGTAAACCGCAGCGGCGAACCGCCGCTCCCACAGGCAGCCTACACGTCTTGAGTTCGGCGCGATGGGCTGCGCAGCAGCCCCCCATACCCAGACTAACGGTCTGAAACCACGCGAACGCGCGCTGCAGCCAGGCATCAAAACTGTGTAGACCATCCCTCCAAGGGAGGAATGCACCATGCGTACTCATCACTACGGGCTTTGCGCGGCATTGCTGGTAAGCCTGGCCATGCCCTGGACCTTGGCTGCCGCCGCCGACCTCAACGCCCCCATCGACCCACAAGCCGTGCAACTGCAGCCGCAGGAGCAGAACGGCATCCGCTACCTGCAGGGCGGCATTGGCCAGGATGAGGCCAACGCCTTGCGCCGTACCCCCGGCTACGACCTGCACATCACCCTGTCCACCGGTGCCGAGGGCAAGTTCCAGAGCGGCGCCGCGCTGGACATCCAGTCTGCCCAAGGCAAGTCGGTGCTGGCCTTGCAGGACGTCGGGCCACTGATCTTCGTGCAGCTGCCACCGGGGCACTACCGGGTGACTGGCAATGCCGACGGCCAGAGCGTGCAGCAGCAGGTCAATGTCGACGGCAAGTCGCCGGCACGGGTGGACCTGAACTGGCGCTGAGCAGTAAAGAGTACAAATGTGCTCATGGCCCGTGGAGGGACACTGATGAACCCGCTTGAGTCCCTCCACGAGCAGGGCTTCGCCCTGATACCCGGTGTGCTCGACCCCGCGCGCGTCGCTTTGCTGCGCGGTGCCATCGACGCCCTGCAACCGCTGCATTGGGACTATCAGGGCCTGCTCGAACACTACAAGTGTGTGTTCAACCGTGACCCGCTCTGGTTGCCGTTTCTCGACCTGCCGCCCCTGATCGAATTGGCCGAAGCAGTGCTGGGCAGCGACTGCCACGTCATCGGCCAGACCGCCTGGCGCAGCCACCCAGGCTACCCAGGCATGGGCCTGCACCTGGACCATCTGCCCATGGCACTGCCGGCCGAGCTGCGCGGGCGCTTGCGCCTGCCCGCCCAGATTCTCACCGCGCAGCTGTACCTGTGCGATATCGACCTGCAAGTGGGGCCGACCCTGATCATCCCCGGTAGCCACAGCGCCGGCCGCGCCCCCCAGGCGGGAGAGGACAACTGGCAAGGGCAGGGCCTGCGCCCGGTGCTGTGCCAGGCGGGTGACGCGTTGGTGATGCGCAGTGATGTCTGGCACAGCGGCGGCGCCAATCGCAGTGCCGAGCGGGTGCGCGACATGCTGCAGGTGCATTACGGCCGGCGCATGGTGGCGCAGAAGTTCTCGCCCTATCTCACCTGGCGCTTCAACCCCGAGGTGCTCGCTGCGGCCACGCCGCGGCAGCGGCGGTTGCTGGGCGAGCATGAAGAATCGGTCTATGACTGAACGAGGCGTTGGCCAGTAGTGGCAAAGTACTTTCAACTTGTGGCGTCTTCAGACAATAATCGAGAAAACTATTACCACTTGTGACCTGGTTGGATGCGCCAGCTCACAGGTGCATAACGAGGGGCCCAAGCCCCCATTTGCCGCAGGCCTGCGCACGTCAGGCCGGGCCTGTTCGTGAAGACCCCAGGAGTAGTCATTGATGAACACCCGTCTTGCCAGTTCCCTGGCCGCTTTCGTGCTGGCGTTCGCCGGCGCCAACCTGGCCCAGGCCGCACAGCTGTCCGGCGCAGTCGGCGCCACCAGCCAGGGCGACATGACCTACCGTATCGGTGCGTCGTTCGACTGGGACAAGCGTTGGCTGGAAAGCAGTGCGGGCCACCTGACGGGTTATTGGGATGCGGCCTACACCTACTGGCAAGGTGGCGACTACAGCGGCGCCCACTCGCTGTCATTCAGCCCGGTGTTCGTCTATGAGTTCAGCGGCTTCACCTATACCCCGTTCATCGAGGCCGGCATCGGCCTGGCGGCGTTCTCCAAGACCGAAGTCGGCGACCAGCGCCTGGGCTCCGCGGTCAACTTCGAAGACCGCATCGGCTTTGGCCTGAAACTGCCGGCTGATCAGAAGATCGGCATCCGCGCCATGCATTACTCCAATGCCGGCATCAAGCAGCCCAACGACGGCATCGAGTCGTACTCGCTGTTCTACAGCAAGGGCTTCTGAACCACCGCGGGGCAAGCCAATTTGCCCCCGGTCAGCGCACCGCCTTGATTGCCAGCACGTTGCACAGCGGGTGCTCCAGCACGTGCGACGTCGTCCCACCGAGGAAGGTGTGCAGCGCATCATGCCGGTGAGTGCCCATGACGATCACGTCGATGCGGCTGTGGCTGACGTACTGGGCGATGGCCTTGATCGCCGGCCCTTCGAGGAAATGCCTGCGCTCCAGGGCGATCTCATAGTGATCGCCCAGGCGGTTGAAAGCCGCGCGCTGAGCGGCGCGCACGCTGCCCTCGAAGCCAGGCATGGTCACGGTGCCGGCGCCGAAGTCGGCGATATGGGTTTTTGCCGCGTCGCACACGTGCAGCAGGTGCAGCTCTGCGTTGCACTGCAGGGCCAGGGCATGGGCGCTGCGGAACACCTGATCGTCCAGGTGCTCGCCGGCGCCGTGCAGGTTGAGGTCGACCGCTGCGGCGATCTGGCGGGGCAGGGGCAGGCGGACATCGCTGACCAGGTGCACGGCCACCGGGCTGTCCTTGAGCAGTTGCCAGTCCAGTGGCGTGACCAGCAGGCGCTTGAGCACCGGTTCGTGCTGCACGTCCTTGACCAGCAGGTCGCAGCCCAGGCGTTCGATCTGTTCGATGGCACTGCCCAGCGGGTCGCGGGTCAGCAGCAGTTCGGTCGACACATCCAGCCCGCTGTCGGCCAGTTGTTCCTTCGCGTCTGCCAGCCATTGCCGGTTATCGGCGAGCAGCCGTTCGCGCTCGCGGCCATCGCTCATCAGCCCGAAGGTATCGACGTCGTCGACGAATACATTGATGTCCAGCAGGGCCCCGCTGGACTCGGCCAGTGCCGCGGCCCGTTGCAGGGCAGGGCTGTAGCGCATCTGCGGGCCGAGCATGACGAACAAACGCTTGAACTGGCTCATCGCACACCTCCACGTGTGGCAGCCCCCCGTTCAGGTTTGGCCCGGACCGTGCGCTGCGGTGCGGGTGTAGTGCGTTTAGTCTAGCCGTTGTGTTGATGAGCAGGTGGGAGCAACTGCCTGGCACTGCTTGTATCGGCCTTATCGCCGGCAAGCCGGCTCCCACAGTGACAGCGATGAACTCAAGGAATGCGCTGTACCTGTGGGAGCCGGCTTGCCGGCGATGAGGCCAGAACAAGCAACACAAGGCAGAGACTTCAACCTGGATGCAATGGCATCAAATCGGGTAGTGCTTCAACTCCCGCGCAATCAGCATGCGCTGGATCTCGCTCGACCCTTCGTAGATCTGGGTAATCCGCGCATCGCGGTAGTACTTCTCTACCGGGTAGTCCTCCAGGTAGCCGTACCCACCATGCACCTGGATCGCCATCGAGCACACCCGCTCAGCCATTTCCGAGGCGAACAACTTGGCCTGGGAGGCCTCCGACAAACACGGCTTGCCGGCCGTGCGCAGCCGCGCGGCATGCAGGATCAGCAAGCGCGCAGCGTTGATCTGCACCTGCATGTCGGCCAGCAGGTTGGCGATGCTCTGGTGCTCGTTGATCGGCTTGCCGAACTGGATGCGGTCACGGGAATACAGCAGCGCCGCCTCGAACGCCGCACGGGCGATGCCCAGGGCCTGGGCGGCGATGCCGATGCGCCCGCCTTCGAGGTTGGACAGGGCGATCGCCAGCCCCTTGCCACGCTCACCCAGCAGGTTGGCGGCAGGGATACGGCAGTTGTCCAGGGTCACGGCGCAGGTGTCGGAGGCGCGGATCCCCATCTTGTGTTCGCTGCGGTCGACCTTGAACCCCGGGTTGTCGGTGGGTACCAGGAACGCCGACAGGCCTTTCTTGCCCAGTTCCGGGTCGGTCACCGCAAACACGATGGCCAGCTTGGCGCGGCGGGCGTTGCTGACGAACTGCTTGGCACCGTTGATCACCCACTGGCCATCGACCAGCTCGGCGCGGGTGCGCAGGTTGTGGGCTTCGGAACCCGCCTGGGGCTCGGTCAGGCAGAAGCAGCCGATCACTTCACCGCTGGCCAGCTTTGGCAGCCAGGCCTGTTGTTGCTCAGGGTTGCCGTAGGCCAGCAGCGGGCCGCAGCCCACCGAGTTGTGAATGCTCATCAGCGCCCCGATGGCGCCGTCACCGGCGGAGATTTCCTCCACCGCCAGGGCATAGGCGACGTAGTCGGTGTAGCTGCCGCCGAACTGCTCCGGTGCGACCATGCCGAGCAGGCCCAGCTCGCCCATCTTGCGCACCACCTCGTCATCGATCCAGCCGGCCTTTTCCCAGGCCTGGGCGCGGGGCGCGATCTCGCCACGGGCGAAATCCCGCGCCATGTCGCGGATCATGATCTGTTCTTCGCTCAGTTCCAGGTCTTGCATCTGCGTACTCCCGGCCTTACAGGCCTTCGAAGAATTGGTCGACCCGCTGGGTATTGAGCGCCGCCAGGGTCGGCGGGTTCCAGCGCGGTTGCTTGTCCTTGTCGATGATCAGGGCGCGCACGCCCTCGATGAGGTCGCCGTGGTCGAACCACTGGCGGTCGATGTGCAGCTCCATGGCGAAGCAGTCTTCCAGCGCCAGGTGGCGGCCACGGCGCAACAGCTCCAGGGTCACGGCCATGGCCAGCGGCGAGCGGGTCTGCAGCAGGTCGGCGGTGTCCAGCGCCCATTGGTGGCTGTCACCGATGCGCACCGCGCGCAGTTGCTCGATGATGCTGGGCAGGTCGGGCAGGGCGAAGAAGTGGTCGATCACCGGGCGCAGTTTGGCCAGCGGTGCATCGCCCAGGGTCTGGGTGCCAAGCCGTGCGAGCAGGCCTTGCAGGTCCTTGAGCGGGTGGTCGCCGAATGCCAGGCGGTCGAGCCCCTCATCCAGTGCGGCCAGTTTGTCGCTGTCCAGGTACCAGTCGGCGAGGCCGCAGTACAAGGCGTCGGCGGCCTTTATCTGGGTGCCGCTGACGCCCAGGTAGATACCCAGCTCGCCGGGCACGCGCGGCAGGAAGTAGCTGCCGCCGACATCGGGGAAGTAGCCGATGCCCACCTCGGGCATCCCCAGGCGGCTGCGCTCGGTGACGATACGCAGGTCGCAGCCCTGGGCCAGGCCCATGCCTCCGCCCAGGGTGAAGCCGTCCATCAGCACCATGACCGGCTTGCGGTAACGGTGGATGCACAGGTCGAGGGCGTATTCCTCTTCGAAGAAGTCCAGGTGCAGGCGCTGGCCGGCCTTGTAGCTGTCATGCAGTGAGCGGATATCGCCACCGGCGCAGAAGCCCTTCGGCCCTTCGCCGCGCAGCACCACGGCCTGCACGTTGGCGTCCTGGGCCCAGCGGTGCAGGTGTTTTTGCAGGCTGCGGACCATGTCGAGGGTTAGGGCATTGAGGCCGGCGGGGCGGTTGAGGGTGAGGTGGCCGATATGGTTACGGTCCTCGGCCAGTACATGATCCGTTGCCGAGGTGTGAGCGTGCGCGGTCATCGCGTTCTCCCTGCTTTGTTATTGATTTTCCAAGTGAAGCCTGGAATGCGCGGGCGGGTCGCAGGATCCTGTCATGCGAATTTGCCTTGCACAATTGGCAAATCTGCAGGGTCAGGCTGCATTTTTGCTTGGGCTCCGGCCAGCTGAGTCTTGTGACTTTAGCGCTGTGACAAACCGATGTGCGAGGCCGTTTGATAAAAGCGCCTTGGCCCTGCGCCTTGGCGTTTGATTGCGCCGTAAGTATCGAGTTTGCGGAGCGGCGGGCGGTGGTAAGTCGGCGCCAGAAAACAAGCGCCTGGATGTGGTTAAAAATCTGCGGCCATTCATTGCGGATCCAATTTTTCGACCCAGACTGAGGCGATGACGACAGGATTTTCTTGCCGTCTTTTCGAACGGGAGGGGAGCTGAAATGGGAGCTACGACCGCCGTGCCTGACAAGGCCCATTACCTGATTTCTGCCAACGGCCTGCTGGGTACCGCACCACTGAGTGAGCCTGGACAGGTGCAGATCATTCTGCAAGAGGCGCTCAAACAGGCGCCCAAGCATGGCCTGGTACTGCATTTTCATGGTGGATTGGTTTCACGTGACTATGCCCTTAGCAACATCGTCGCGCCGTTGACCAGCGTTTACCAGGCCAGCAAGGCCTACCCGTTGTTTTTCGTTTGGGAGTCGGGGTTCAAGGAAGCAATCTGGAACAACAAGGCTGATCTGTTGCAGGACCCAGCATTGCGCGAGCTGATCAAAAAGGTCTCGGAATGGGTGTTGAAGAAGTTCTCGGCGGATGGCAAGACCGGTTTTCCAGGTGGCCTGGATGCTTTCCGTCAAGCCTATGACCAATGGTTCAACGGCAATAATCAGGCCCCGCCAGTAGACCAGAGCAGCGTACAACCCGATGTGACGGGAAGCCCGGCCACCAAGGCGGCGTTGCCAAGCGAGGGCAATCTGGCCCAGGAGATCAACCAGGGGTTGGCCAACGATGCGGCCTTCAAGAAGGCATTGGCCGAGGCCTACAACGCATCTATCCCGCCAGCGCAGGTGGCAACCAAGGGAGCTGCCGAGAGTCGTGCTAAAGCACAGGTGCTGTTCCTCAGCGAGGCGGCGATCGATGAGATGTTCCAGCCCGCTGCGCCGCAGCCATCGGGGCAGATCAAAACCCGGGGCATGCTCACTTGGCTGACGGTGGCGCGCTTTGCCGCCAAGGTAGTGATCGCGGTAATCCGACGTTACCGGGCTAAAAGTGACCATGGCCTCTATTGCACGGTCGTCGAAGAGGTACTGCGCCATGCGGTACGTGGCGACTTGATCGGTGCGGCGGTGTGGAATCAGATGAAGAAGGATACCCAGGACAGCTTCGGTCCCAGCGCTGAGGCATGTGGCCGCGCCGTGGTCCAGGCACTGATCACCTCGCAGAATGCCAATCAATCGCTGCCGCAGCTGACACTAGTGGGGCACAGCACCGGTGCGATCTACATCTGTAATTTCCTTGATCAGGCCAAGGCCTTGGGGCTCAAAATGCCAATTCGCGTGGTGTTCCTGGCACCCGCGATCACTTGCGCGCGCTTTGCTCAAGCGGTCCAGGCCCACGGTTCTGATCGGCTCAAGACGTTCAGGATGTTCGCCATGCGCGATAGCCGCGAGAGCCAGGACCAGATGCTCAAACCGTTGTATACCCGCAGCTTGCTGTATTTCGTATCGGGTCTTCTGGAAGGTAATGCGGTCGATGGCGGATGGGACAGCGTGATCGACATGCCTTTGGTCGGCATGGAGCGCTTCCTGATGGATACACGATTTACCGGATTGGAGCCGGTTAAAGCTGTACACACCTTCCTGAACCACGACCCCCACCGTACGGTCTGGTCGCCCAGCATTGGCCAACAAGTCGGCTTCAATAGCGATTCCGCCAAGCATGGCGATTTCGACAACGACCCTTCAACCCTGCAATCGGTTCAAGCCTTCATCCAGGGCTAGGAGTTCATGATGCCAGACGATCATGCCATCCTGGTTGGCATCTCCCGATACCTGGACGCTGACCACTATCCACCGCTGGAGGGCCCGATCAACGACGTGGAACAGGTGTTCCAATGGTTGCGCTCGCCAGGGTACAACTTGCCGGTACTCAATATCCAAAAGTTGGTCACCCATACCAGCCTGATGACGCCTGAACCTGAGGTCGCGCTGATGGGGCAACCCAGCAACAGCCAGTTCGCCAACGCCTTCGACACGATTGCGTACGATAAGGAGCGTAAGTTTCGCCGACGCGATGGCCGCCTGTATCTGTACTTCTCAGGGCACGGTTTTTCACTGCAGGACGACAGAGCAACTCGCGCAGCGTTGTACGGCGCCGACTGCTTCAACGACTACCATAGAAACCTGCCAGGCAGCTTGTATGCCGAAGCCGCCAAACGTGCTGGGCTGTTCCGCGAAATCGTGCTGATCATGGACTGTTGCAGGGATGTGGCGAGCGAGATGGAGTACGCCATTCCGCAGCTCCCCAAGAATGAGGACGACGACAGCGAGGGAGTCAAGGTCCTGGCGATCTACGCAGCACCACGGCGGGGCAGGGCGCAAGAGCGTGAATTGGCGGATGCCAACGGCAAGGTGGTTGGTCTGGCGACCAACGCCTGGCTCAGGGCGTTGCGCGAAGCTCAGTGCGACTTGCTCGGTAAAGTGGCGGCCAGTCAGCTCAAGCAGTTTATTCTCAATGCATGGTCGGATTGGTATCCCGAGCAGACGCCACCGACACCTCGCTTTGTCATGCCCGAAGAAGAAGACTTACTGTTTCAGTCGGGCAGACACCTGGTCAGTCAGGTGTTCCGGCTGGGTAAGGAACGCGTGCCCGGTAGCCGTTTTCGAATACGCTCGGAGTTTCAGTACGTCATGGGCTCGGTCGATGGCAACGGTATCAAGTGGGACGACCAGTTTCTTACGCGTGCCTACCGCAGCGAATGGGTCGGCGCACACCTACCCTCGCGCCAGTTCGAGCTACGTCTGCCCGTCGATGAATTCACGCTGACGATGGAAGGTACAACGCTCACCTTTACGCCCGGAGAACAGCATGTCATTGAAGTTTGAGGCAGATCCTGACCAAGCGCTGTTCGACATAGAGATTGCGGTGGAGGACGGTGCCTCTGAGCTGTACTTGGTCATCCAAGGCTCCGTGTTGATTGCCGAGGGTGCAGGCAGGCTCAAGGTCAGTCTGCCACCGGGCAGCTATACCGTGCGCCAGCGGGTTGGCTACGAACAGAGGGTTCATACAATCCAGATATCTCAGAACCCGATGCAGCAGACGAAATTCCTTTACCCGGCCATTTCGTTCCCGTCGCCGTTGCCGTTGCGTGGCACCCAATTGGGCCGCAAGCTCGGTCTGGGGCGTTATCTGGTGGCCAAGGGCGGGCGTAACTTTCAGCTGTTGCTGTGGTCACCGAACAGTGATGTGCAAGCGCAACTTCAACAGGTATACGAGCAATTGCAACTCGAACGTTTCCAGACCGGGGAGCAGGTTCAACTGACTGTGCGTTGCAGTGCACAAGCCATCGTTGCCCACGGCTGCCTGGAGGCAGGCCCGTATCAATTGGTGCAGCGCTTGGCCACTGGGGAGCGCCGCTGCCTGGCGCTGTGGTGTATCGAGGGATGGGTCACATCGGTCTATCTGCTGGTTTTGACCGATCAGCTCAGCGGCAAGCCGCTGCCAGTGGAGCTCGAACATGCTGGTATGACGTTGCTGCGCCCTGGGCTACGGGTCGGGGCGGTGGAGGCTAGCCTGTGTCGGCTCGAGGCGGCACGAAAGACATTGGGGCTAGGGCGTCGCTTGTCGGGCTGGAGCAGTTGGACTGACGAAAATGAGCCTGAAAACCCCCTGTTGGCATTGCTTGATGCGCAATTGGGCGGCGGGGTGAAACACTTAGAACTCGCGCCGATGCCTTATCCTGATAGTGCGTTGTTCGGCAATGAACAGCGCTTTGAACAACAGGAACTCGCGGGCCCCCCTTTGCTGCGGCACAGTTGGGTCAATCTGTTGCAAACCGCTGGCGCAAACCAGCAGTTGCATGCGTTGTTCCAGCAGCAATTTCGGGTGGGGACCGCCGGTGTCTGGTTTACCTGGACAGAGCTCGCCGAAACGACCAGTTCCCAGACTACATCAAGGCATGTGTTACATGACCTGTTCGCGCAACTGACGCAGGAACGTGGCAGTGCCTTGGAGCCGGTCGTAAAGCTCAAGCAGACCAGAATGGAACGCCTGCTTCGACAAAACTTGAACAAGATGACTGAGCGGCATCTCTATACCATCATCGCGCAGGTGTTCCAGAGTGAGGCTTTCATGAACGCCTGGAACGCTTGTCGAGAAGATATCGACGACCAACGTTTCAAGTTCCGCGATTCACGGCTAGATGATCTTTTTTCGGCGTTTCTGGTATTGACCGACAAAACCTTGGTGCAAGCCATCGGCGAGCCAGCACTGATTCGCCAGGCAGTCGAGGGGTTACGGTTGCCAACGAAGCAGGCTGATCAGTTGAGTGCGATGCTGCTGGACGAGTTGGTAGGCTGGTTGGGGGCAGGCAGCAGCGAACTATTAAGTAAGCTAATGGCAACCGGCACACGCATGCTTACCATGGCACGTGAAAACGCTTCACCGACAGTGGCTTTGCTGGCATTGGCGGCGGTCGGGCCACCGAGCGATTCATGAGCGGATGCGATTTTCACGGCTGCAATGCTCAAGCTATGGGTGCCCCATTTCGATCACGGATCCTGCGGATCATGCCCCAACGACTGCAGGAACAACGAAAATAGCTCCGACTGCGACGAGATATCCAGCTTGGCGTACAGGTGCCGCCGATGCACCTTGACCGTCTCCGGCGAGATCGCCAGGCGCTCGGCCATGGCTTTTGACGAATAACCCCGCAACACCAGCCGGGCGATCTCCAGCTCGCGCTCCGACAGCACCTTGGCGCCGAACAGGCTCATGGCATCGCGCACCTGGCTGGCCATCGCCGGCGCCGGGCGCTGGCTTTGCTGTTGCCAGTGCTGGCCGAGCAGCGCCAGCACCCACGGGCAGACCATCACCAGCAGGCCATGCTGCGCCGCCGCGAAGCGCTGGCGGCTGCCCAGCGACAGCGACAGGGCGCCGCTATCGCCCAGTTGCACGATGAACTGCATTTCGTCTTCCAGCACATGGTCGTGGAAGTAGGTGAGGTAGTACTCGCTCTGGCGGAACTGGTCCGGCGCCACTTCTTCCAGACGGTGCAGGCCATCGCCGATACCCTCCTGGCAGGCCTGGTAGAAGGGGTCGAGCTGGTACAGCCCGCTCAGGTACAGGGCCATGGCCTCGGGGTTGCCCTCGCCGCGGGCATCGAAGATCTCCAGCGCCCGCGGCAGGCCGGCGCGGGGGTAGAACATTGCCAGGGCATTGTCGAACGGAACCCAGTGCTGCAACAGCAGCATCAACTGGCGCCAGAAGCGCGGCTGGCCGAGCTGCTCGACGGTGCGGGCCAGGCCCGCGTGGGCGCTGGCTTCGGTGAACAGGTTGTGCATGATCCCCCAGGCATTCGCAATGTAGACCTATCGCGGGGGGGGGGGGGGGGGGGAGGGGGGGGGGTGGTGTTTGGGTAGGGGGGGGCTTGCGGGGGGAAACCCCTCACCGCTTTTGGGGGGCTCTTGGGGGGAGGGGGTTTCCCCCGCGATGAACGTCCCACAGTATCAGGTGATCTTTCCCTACGTCGTCAAGGGGCGTACCCCCATAGGGTAATTGGCGCCCAGCGCCCACCCGCCTACAGTCCAGCCAGGTCCAGCGGCCGCACGACCCCCGGTTTTGCCCTCACTACCAATAACAATCAGAGGAAAAACGCCATGAGCTCCAGCGAAGTGCCCGCGAGCGCACTCAAGCAGCGTCTGGGTATGCCCGATGTGGTCGCCATCACCGTTTCGGCGGTCACCCCGGCCAGTTCCGTGTTCGTCATTGCCCCGTTCGCCATCCAGCAGGCCGGCAGCGGCGCGTTCCTGTCCTTTCTCATGGCGGCGCTGCTGGCCCTGATGTTCGCCTGGTGCTACGCCGAGCTGGGCCGCGCCCACAGCACCGCCGGCGGTGAGTACGTGTACGCCAAGCGGGTGTTCGGCGGGCTGGCAGGCTATGCCACCTTCCTCACCGTGCTGGCCTCGATGCTGTTCATCCCGCCGGTGCTGGCGGCCGGCGCCGCCACCTACCTCAATAACGCCCTGGGCACAGGCTTCGATACCCAGAGCGTGGCCCTGGTGATCGTGGTCGCCAGCTATGCCCTGGGCATTCTCAATATCCGCCTCAATGCCTGGATCACCGGGCTGTTCCTGATCTGCGAAGTGGCCGCCTTGCTGGTGATCGTCACCCTGGGCTTTGGCAATGCCAGCCAGCCGGCGGCCAGCCTGCTGCAGCCGCAGGTGCTGGAGCAGGGGGCCCTGGTGGCTGCCCCCTGGGCGTTGGTGCTGGGCGCGGTAGGCATGGCGCTGTTCGCCTTCAACGGCTATGGTGGCGCGGTGCTGCTGGCCGAGGACATGAAGGACGGCGGGCGCACCGTGCACCGGGCGGTGCTGTGGTCGCTGGTCGTGGTGGTGGCCATCGAAGTCATCCCGCTGGCCGCATTGCTAATCGGTGCGCCGTCGCTTGACGCGATGCTGGCCAGCGGCGACCCGATCGGCTACCTGCTCACCACCCATGGCAATGAAACCCTTGCACGGCTGGTCAGCGCCGGGATCTTCCTGTCGGTGTTCAATGCCATCGTCGCCATCGTCATCCAGGTTGGCCGGGTGGTGTACAGCAGCGGCCGCGATGCCATCTGGACACCGGCCCTCAACCGCGCCTTCACCGTGATTCACCCGCGCTGGGAGTCGCCGTGGCTGGCCACGCTGTTCCTGGCCATCCCCTCGGCCTTGCTGAGCCTGTCCGGCAGCCTCGAAGAGCTGACCTCGTTCACCGTGCTGTTGCTGCTGCTGATCTACCTGGTAGTGGCCGCCTGCGCCCTGTGCAGCCGGGTGCTGCGCCGCGACCGCGAACACCCGTACCGCATGCCGCTGTGGCCCTTGCCGGCGCTGCTGGCCGTGAGCGGCGCCGGCTGGCTGCTGGTGACCCTGCTGCAACAGGCCTCGCTGCGCGACCTGCTGATTCTGTTCGGGCTGCTGGCGGTGTCGGTCATCCTCTACAGCACCCACGGCCGGCTCAGCCCGACCTTCCAGAAATTGTGAGCATCCAAGGAGTAGACATGCGTGCGCGTCAATTGGGTATTACCCTCGGCCACGGCACCCCGGGCCCGTTCAATGCCATCACCGATGTGCCGGGCGTGCGGGTTGGCCACAGCACCCTGCTGGATGAACAACGCCTGGCGCCGATCCGCACCGGGGTGACCGTGATCGAGCCGCGCCCCGGTGCCGCGCGCCTGGCGCCCTGTTTCGCCGGCTGCCATGTGCTCAACGGCAATGGCGATGCCACCGGCCTTGAGTGGATCCGCGAGGCGGGGCTTTTGACCACGCCGATCGCCATTACCAACACCCACAGCGTCGGCGTGGTGCGCGATGCGCTGATCGCTGCCGAACGTGAGCGCCTGGCGGATGACGCCGTGTACTGGTGCATGCCGGTGGTGATGGAAACCTACGACGGGCTGCTCAACGATATCTGGGGCCAGCACGTGACCCCGCTGCAGGTGCGCCAGGCGCTGGACAACGCTGCCCCCGGCGCGGTAACCGAAGGCCCGGTGGGTGGCGGCACCGGGATGATCTGCCACGAGTTCAAGGGCGGTATCGGCACTGCCTCGCGGCAGCTGCCAGCGCAGCAGGGCGGCTGGACGGTCGGGGCGTTGGTGCAGGCCAACCACGGCCAGCGCCAGGAGTTGCGCATCGATGGCTACCCGGTGGGCCGCCAGCTTGGGCACCTGCCGTCGCCCTTCGCCGAGCGTGAACAGGGCACCCCCGGGATGGGCTCGATCGTGGTGGTGATCGCCACGGATGCGCCGCTGCTACCGCATCAGTGCCAGCGCCTGGCGCAACGGGCATCGATCGGCATTGCCCGCACCGGTGGCGGTACCGAGGACTCCAGTGGCGATATCTTCCTGGCGTTCTCCACCGGTAATCAGGGCCTGCCGCCGGCCGACTACGGGCGCAAGGACCTGGCCCAGTGCACGCAGGTGCGCATGCTCAATAACGACCATATCTCGGCGCTGTTCATGGCGGCGGCGGAGGCGGTGGAGGAGGCGATTGTCAATGCGCTGCTGGCGGGGAGGGCGATGGTCGGCAAGGGCGGGGCGGTGGTGCCGGGGCTCGATGGCGACACACTGCTGACTGCCTTGCATGAGGCAGGGTGGAAAGCGCAGGCCCGGCATTAAAAGCATCGCGGGGCAAGCCCGCTCCCACGCTAGAGTCCTAGAGTCCTAGAGTCCTAGAGTCCTAGAGTCCAGGACTCCAGGATTCCAGGACTCCTGGAGCGTGGGAGCGGGCTTGCCCCGCGATCGGGTCTGCTAGCGAGCGCGGGCGAAGGCGGGATTACCCGAGCGCGAAACTCTCAGCGCCACCAGGCTACCCAGTACGATCAAGCCTGCCAGGGCATACAGCGCCGCATCGGTCGACCCGGTCTGGTCCTTGATGAACCCGACCAGGTACGGGCTGAGGAAGCCCGCCATCTGTCCGACCGAGTTGATCACCGCCAACCCCGCCACGGCGGTACCGGCACTGAGCAGCGCGGTCGGCATCGGCCAGAACATCGGCAGGCCGGTGAGCGCACCCATGGTGGCGATCGACAGGCCGAGGATGGCAATGGTCGGCTGGGCGGCGAAGTTGACCGCGATCAGCAGCCCCAGGGCGCCCATCAGCATCGGCACGACCAAATGCCAGCGCCGCTCGTTGCGCAGGTCTGCCGAGCGGCCCACCAGAATCATGAACACCCCGGCCAGCAGGTACGGAATGGCGCTCAGCCAGCCGATCAGCAGCGGGTTGTCGAAGCCCATGTTCTTGATGATCGACGGCAGCCAGAAGTTGATGGCATACACGCCGCTCTGGATGCAGAAGTAGACGAAGCCGAAGGTCCAGATCAACGGATTGGTCAGCACGGCGAGCACGCCGTCACCGCTGGTGGCCGGTTTGCTCGCGGCATCGGCCGCCAGGTCTGCCTCGATCATCTGGCGCTCCGCCGGGCTCAGCCAAGGGGCTTTCTGGTAGCCGTCGCTAAGCAGCACGATGGCCAGCGCACCCAGTGCCACGGTCGGCAGGCCCTGGATCAGGAACATCCACTGCCAACCGGCCAGGCCACCCTGGCCTGCAGCGAAGTGCTGCAGGATCCAGCCGGAGAACGGCCCGCCCAGCAGGCCGGACACCGGGATAGCCGACATGAACAAGGCCATGATCCGGCCCCGGCGCGCCGCCGGGAACCAGCGCGAAAGGTACAGCACCACGCCGGGGAAGAAGCCCGCCTCGGCGGCGCCGGTGAGCAGGCGCAAGGCATAGAACTCGGTGGGGGTGGTGACGAACAGCAGGCAGGTACTCAGGCTGCCCCAGGCGATCATCATCAGCGCGATCCAGCGCCGCGGGCCGAAGCGGTTGAGCGCCAGGTTGCTGGGCAGGCCGCACAGCACGTAGCCGATGAAGAAGATACCGGCGCCGAGGCCGTATACGGTTTCGCTGAATTTGAGCGCGTCGAGCATCTGCAGCTTGGCGAAGCCGACGTTGACGCGGTCCAGGTAGTTGAACAGGTAGCAGATGAAAATGAACGGAATCAGCCGCAGGGTGATGCGCCGGTACAGCGCGTTGCGGGTGACGTCGTTGCCTTGGTCAGGGGCGGGGCTGTGTGCCATGATCGGGTTCTCTTTTGTTATGGTTGTCACCGCGTCGCCTGTTTCGGCGCTCGCCCTGACGAGTCTCGGGGAGTGTAGCGCCACTGTCTTTGTGCTTTTGCACAGCCCCAGCCACAGCCTGCTGTGCCGCCGACCAACCCTAGGCAACCCTAAGGACCTGCACATGTTCGAACTGGACCACGACCTGGCCCAGGACATCGTCGACCGGGCGATGGCCATCCTGCCGTGCAACGTCAACGTGATGGACAGCCAGGGGCTGATCCTCGGCAGCGGCGAGCCGGAACGCATCAACACCCGTCACGAAGGCGCCCAGCTGGTGCTGGCCAACGGGCGGATCGTCGAGCTCGACGTGGACGCCGCGAAGTGCCTGAAGGGTGTGCAGCCCGGGGTCAACCTGCCGCTGATGCTCGATGAGCGGCTGATCGGCGTGCTCGGCCTGACCGGCGACCCGCAGCAACTGCGCACCTACGCCGAGCTGGTGCGCATGACCGCCGAAATGCTCCTGGCCCAGCGCCATTTGCAGGTGGAGCAGCAATGGCGCCGCCAGCGTTGTGACGACCTGCTGGCCCTGCTGCTAGGCGGCAGCGGCGAATCCCCCCGGCTGGTCGATGAGGCCCAGCAGCTCGGGCTCAAACCCAACCTGCCACGCATTCCCTGCCTGTTCGAACTGCAGGCCGGGCCCCCGGCCGAAGCCCTGTCGGCCTGGCTTATGAGCCGCTACCCCGACAGCTGGTGTGTAAGCCCCGCGCGCCAATCGCTGCTGTGGTGCCGCCCGGCCAACGTGGCGTTGGACGAGCCGCGCTTGCTGGAACGCCTGCAACGCCATGGCTGGGTGGTCGAACGCCTGGCCCTGGGCAGCCCGGCGCAAAGCCTGGAGCAACTGCGCCGCGGCTACCGGCGGGTGCGCGACCTGCTGGCCTACGGGCGCGAAGTGCTGCCAGGCGAGCGCCTGCTGTCGCTGGCCCGCTACCGCCTGCCGGCGCTGCTCTGGCGCCACCGCAACGACGATGCCCTGGACGAGTTGCTCGAACCCTTGCTGCGCGTACGTGCCAAGGATGCCAGCGGCCAGCTGCTGGCCACGCTGCGCGCCTGGTGCGCCCATGATGGGCAGAGCCAGGCCTGCGCTGATGCCTTGGGCATTCACCGCAACAGCCTGCGCTACCGGCTTGAACGCATCGCCGAGCTGGGCGAAGTCGATCCGCTGCGCCTGGAAGGCATGCTCAGCCTGTACCTGGGCTTGCAGCTGTTACCCGCAGACTGAGTGCTGCACCGCGTTTTTCATGGAGATATGCATTGGATTCACTGACGCAAGCCGTACTCGGCGCCGCCCTGCAAGGCGCTGTGCTGGGCCGTATTCAAGGTCGCCGCTCACTGTTTTACGGCGCCGCCCTGGCCACCTTGCCGGACCTCGACGTGCTGATCCGCTACGCCGACCCGGTGTCGCAGATGACCTTCCACCGAGGCTTTTCCCATTCGCTGTTCGTCCTTACCGGGCTTGCACTGTTGATGGCCTGGACGGTCGCCTGGCTGGGCCAGCGCTACTGGCCGCAAAAGGGCTATCGCTGGCCGCAGTTGTTCCTGGCGTTCTGGCTGGTGCTGGTCACCCACCCGCTGCTCGATGCATTCACGGTGTATGGCACCCAGTTGCTCTGGCCCTTGCAGCCCACGCCGCAAAGCTGGGCGGCGGTGTTCATCATCGACCCGGTGTACACCGTGCCGTTGCTGCTGGCGGTGCTGTACGCAGCGTTCAAGGGCCTGCAGGGCAGGGCGGTCGGCGTGCTGTCCCTGGCGTTGGCGTTCAGCACGGTTTACCTGGGCTTTGGCATGGCCGGGCGCATGGCCGCCGAACAGCGCTTCAGCCAGGCGCTGGCGCAGCAGGGTATCGTCGCCAGCGAGGTGCGCGCCGTGCCGATGGCCTTCAACAGCCTGGTCTGGCGGATGTTGGCGAAAACCCCGGATGGCGATTACTACGAAGGCGTCAGCAGCCTGTTCGACCGCGAGCCGCCCGAAATGCTGCGCCAGCCGCGCAACCTCGAGGCCGGCAAGGTGCTGACCAGCGTGCCGCTGCACGAGCGCCTGCGCTGGTTCACTGGCGACTGGCTGCGTTACGACGTGGTCGGCGACGCGCTGGTGGTCACCGACCTGCGCATGGGGGTGCCGGGCAACTACAGTTTCCGCTTCCAGATGGCCCAGCGTGACGCTGCCGGCCAATGGCAGGTGATTCAGCCCCGGGGCTGGATCGGCGGCGGTGCGGCCTCGCTGTTCGATGGCGCCAAGCTGAGCCTGATCTGGCGGCGCATCCTCGACCAGCAGCCACCCTTGCCGCTGGCTGCCTGGGCCAGCCAGTCGCTGGGGCATGCCGCCGAGGCCGGGCGCTGAGGGCGGCGGCCTTGCAATCTGCGGTTGCGCACCCATTTAGCTGGCTTGTCTTGTTCGGGAATACAGCATGGAACCCAACCGCTTCGGCGATATCGCTGCCTTCGTCAGCGCCGTGAAGGCCGGCAGTTTCACCGCTGCCGCCGCCAGCCTGGGCCTGACCCGCTCGGCGGTGGGCAAGAGCATCGCCCGGCTGGAAGCCCGCATGGCGGTGCGGCTGCTCAACCGCACCACGCGCAAGCTGAGCCTGACCGACGAAGGGCTGGTGGCCTTCGAGCGCTGGCGGCAGATCCTCGACGACCTCGATGAAGTCGAGTCGACCATGGCCCAGCGCCGGGGCCAGCCCACCGGCACCTTGCGCCTGACCGCGCCGTTGTCGTTCGGCCAGCGCCATGTGCTGCCGATCCTCGACCGCTACCTCAAGCTGTGGCCCGAGCTGCGCGCCGATATCCGCTTTACCGACCGTTTCGTCGACCTGGTCGAGGAGGGCGTCGACGTGGCGGTGCGCATCGGCGCGCCGAAAGAGGATTCGCAGCTGCTGACGCGCACCGTGGCCTGGCAGCAGTTCGTCACCTGTGCCTCGCCCGACTACCTGCAGCGCCACGGCACGCCGCAGGCGCCGGCCGATTTGTACGGGCATGACAAGATCGCCTTCCTGGCCGGAGAAAAGTCCAGCCCGTGGCGTTTTCGCACCGACGCCGGGCTGCACCTGTGCGAGGAACCGGGGCGGCTGAACATCGACAGCTCCGAGGCGATGCTCAATGGCGCGCGAGCGGGGTTCGGGCTGATTCACCTGCCCACTTACATCACCGGTGAAGACCTGCGCGCCGGGACACTGGTCGAAGTGCTGCACGACTATCGCCCGCCGGCCGACCCGATCCGCATCGTCTACCCTAGCAAGCGGCACCTGTCCCCACGGGTGCGCGGCTTCATCGATCTGCTGGTCGAAAGCTGGGCAACCGGGGTGCCCTGGGAAGCCCTGTAGGAGCAACTGTCTTACTCAACTGCTAAAGCTAGCGCGATCCCTGTGGGAGCGGGCTTGCCCCGCGAACACGCGCGTAGCCTTTGGGGAATCCAGGGCCCCAGTCCTGGGCCGCCACCCGGCTTTATCCCGCGCCGCCCACCCCGGACACTCTGCTGTCACGCAAAATCCCACTGGAGCTCCCATGACAGCCCTGTCCGTACTGGACCTGGTCATGATCGGCGAAGGCAAGACCTACGCCGACGCGATCGAAGAAACCCGCCAGCTTGCCCGCCACGTCGAACAGCACGGCTACCGCCGCTACTGGATCGCCGAACACCACGACATGCCCGGCATCGGTTCTGCCGCCACGTCGCTTGTGATCAACGAAGTCGCCAACGCCACCCGGCAGATCCGCGTCGGCGCTGGCGGCATCATGCTGCCCAACCATGCACCACTGGTGGTGGCCGAGCAGTTCGGCACCCTCGATACCCTGCACCCCGGGCGCATCGACCTAGGCCTGGGCCGTGCGCCCGGTACCTCCGGCCCGACCGTACGCGCCTTGCGCGGCACGGCGCCCGAACGCGACTTTGAATCCGACATCGGCGAGCTGCGCGACTACCTTGCCGACAACGGCCAGCGCCCGGTGCGCGGTGTGCCCGGGCAGCATGACGTGCCGATCTGGATCCTCGGCTCCAGCCTGTTCGGCGCCGACCTAGCGGCCAGGCTTGGCTTGCCCTACGCCTTCGCTTCGCACTTCGCGCCGCGCTACCTGCTGCAGGCCGTCGCTCATTACCGCGCCAACTTCAAACCCTCGGCGCAACTGGCCAGGCCCTATGTGATGGTGGGTGTGAATATCTTCGCCGCTGGTAGCGATGCTGAAGCCGACTACCTGGCCAGCTCGCACCGCAAGTGGATGCTTGACCTGCATGTGGGGCGTTACGGGCTGTTGCCCAAACCTCAGGAAGGGTATGTCGAAAGACTGCCTGGCCATGAGCGGGCCGTGCTGGAGCAGGTGATGGCTTGCACCATCGCCGGTGGGCCGGAGCGGGTGAGGGAAGGCTTGCGCTCGCTGATCGAGCAGACCGGGGCGGATGAACTGATGATCGATTGCCGTATGCATGATCCGCTGGCGCGGCAGCGCTCGCATGCCCTTGCCGCCAGCGCGTTGGCGTCTTTGCAATAGTGCAAGGCCCGGCTATCGGGCCTTTGACACCTGACAGAAATGTCAGTAGCGATTTTGCTTTGGGGCGCCCATGATCAGTCTCGACCTGTTGCCCGGTGCGCACCAGGCATGAACGCTGTCATCAAAGGTGAACAACATGTCCAACAGACAAAACGGGACTGTTAAGTGGTTCAACGACGAGAAAGGATTTGGATTCATCACCCCACAAGGCGGGGGTGAGGACCTTTTCGTGCACTTCAAGGCAATCGAGTCGGATGGCTTCAAGTCTTTGAAAGAAGGGCAAACGGTTTCCTTCGTTGCCGAGAAGGGGCAAAAAGGCATGCAGGCGGCGCAGGTGAGGGTAGAGTAGCTCGCGCATTGAGTGGCTTTGCACAATCCGCCGCAATGGGAGGTGATGAACATGGCAACAAGAGCTATGCATTCAGGCTTCACTACCGTTGCACAGGCCGACCCTGACTATGTCGTGCCACATGAGAGCGAGGTCATTTTTCTGCAAGGCGCGGTCGGCGATGGCACCCCAGTCATCCGAGAGGGCCAGCACGTCAGCTACGAATTGGCCCAAGGGCCGGACGGCCTTTGGTACGCCGTCAACATCGTTATCGAAGATGAACCGTACTTGAACTAGCACTGCGTCTGTTGCAGGCGCTGCACAACTGGCCAAAAGTATCGGGGGGGGGGGGGGGGGGGGGGGGGGAGAGGAGAGAAAAAACAACGACTGGCAGGGGGCGGAGGGCAAGCCCGCTCCCACGAAGTACCATCCCAATACTTGGATGCTGCGTGGGAGCGGGCTTGCCCCGCGATGAGGCCCGAACAGTCTATGCCCGGCGCAGGAACGGATAATCCGTATACCCCTCAGCGCCATTGGCATAGTCGAACTGCGCCCGATGCGCGTTCAGCGGCGCCTGCTGCTGCAGCCGTTCGACCAAATCCGGGTTGGCAATGAACGCCCGGCCAAAAGCAACCGCATCGATCAAGCCGCGCGCGAGCAAGTCTTCTGCTTTCTCGGCGGTGTAGGCGCCCGCAGCGACGATTACCCCAGGATACGCAGTGCGGATCGCCTCTCGGAACTCGTCACGCAACGGCTTGCCACCGGCCCAGTCCGGTTCGGACAGGTGCAGGTAGGCCAGGTTGCGCTTGGCCAGTTCGCCAATCAGGTAAAGGCCCGCGGCCTCCTGGTCTTCACCGTTGTCGATGCCATTGAAACCACCGAGCGGGAAGACGCGGATACCCACGCGCTCGGCGCTCCACTGGGCAATCGCGGCATCGACCGCTTCGAGCACGATGCGCGCACGGTTTTCAACGCTGCCGCCGTAACGGTCGTCGCGGGTGTTGGCGCTGGGGGTCAGGAACTGGTGCAGCAGGTAACCGTGGGCCGCATGCAGCTCGATGAAATCGAAGCCGGCTTCGCGGGCGTTGGCCGCTGCCTGGCCAAAGTCGGCGACGATGCCGGCGATCTCGGCTTCGCTCAAGGCGCGTGGGGTCGAGGTGTCGACGCGGATGAGCTGGCTGCTCTCGTCGCGCAGCGTGGTACGCGCATTGGCCGGCAAGGCAGAAGGCGCCACCGGTGCTGCGCCATTTGGCTGCAGCGAGGTGTGCGAGACGCGCCCGGTGTGCCACACCTGCACCGCGCTGTGCCCGCCGCGTTGGTGGATCGCGTCGTTGACCTGGCGCCAGCCGGCGATCTGCTCGGCGGTGTGGATGCCGGGCGAGCCGGAATAGCCCTTGGCCTGGAACGAGATCTGCGTGGCTTCGCTGATGATCAGCCCGGCGCTGGCACGCTGGCCGTAGTACTCGGCCATCATCGCGGTCGGCACGTCGCCCGGCTCCAGGCTGCGCAGGCGAGTGAGGGGGGCCATGAAGACCCGGTTGGGCAGGGTCAGAGGGCCGAGGTTGAGAGGTTCGAAGAGTTTCATTGGGGCTGCCATCGCAAGGTGTTTTCGATGGCGCGCACGATACCGAGATGGTTGGGGAAAGGGGGGACCGGTACCCCGGCATGGCGCTCCCCAATGCCTCACAAAGGCTCAAGGATGCAGTGTCGGCGCCATCATTCGCTCAAGCCCCGCGTAATCCTTGTGCCCCACCGGCACCAGCCCGGTGGCGTCCTGGGACGCCACGAACCCGGCCATTGCCTTGGGGTCATCGAGCATCGCCCGGCGCAGGCGCTGCTTCAGTGCCGGGCACAGGCTGGCGCTGAACACGTAGGGATCGTAGCGGATCGGCGCCGAGCGCCACAGCACCTGCAGCTTTGCCGGGTCGACGGCGTGGCTGGCCAGGTAGGCGTCGGCCCGCTCGCTGGCGACAAAAGCGGCATCGACCCGCCCTTCGAGCAGCGCATCGAGCGCCTTGTCATGGTTGCCGGCGTACACCAGCGCCGCGAAGTAACGCGGCAGTGGGGTGCTGACCAGGGCGGCGAACTCGACGCTGGGCACCAGGCTGCCCGAAGTGCTGGCCGGGTCACTCAGCGCAACCCGCGTGCCGCGCACGGCGTTGAGGCTGCTCGGGCCGTCGGCGCGGGTCAGCAGCAGCGCCTGGTAATGGTTGCCCGCCGGGGTGTAGGTGCCAGCGGCGAGGGTATAGGTGGCGAACGGCTCGATGCGCCGGTCACGCTGGCGGGCGAGGATATAGGAGGCCGGGCCCAGCCGGGCGATGTCGGCGCCGCCGGACACGATGGCATCCACCACGCTTTCGTAGGAGGCACTGATCACCAGCTCCACCGGCACGCCGGCGGCCTTGCTCAGGCGCTCGACCAGGGGCTGGTGCTCGCGGGTCATGGCTTCGACGTTTTTGATCGGGATCACCGCCAGGCGCAGGCTGTGGGGCGTGCAGTTGGCCAGCGCGGGGCCCGCTAGAACCTGCGCCAGCGCCAGGGCGCCGAGGGATTTCAGTACACGCATGCCTTGTCCTCGTTGCCGATGAAGGGGGGGTATTCGTGCAACTGGGCCGGCGACAGCGGCCGGCTGAAATGGTAGCCCTGGGCGATGTCGCAGCCGGCGAGCTTCAGGCACACCACCTGTTCGCGGGTCTCGACGCCCTCGGCCACCACTTCCAGGCCCAGGCGCTTGGCCAGGATGATGGTCGAAGACACGATCGGGCTGTCGTCGTAGCTGTTGCACAGCGGCGCGATCAGCGAGCGGTCGATCTTCAGCCTGGACAGCGGCAGTGCCTGCAGATGGGCAAACCCTGCATAGCCGCGGCCGAAGTCGTCCAGGCTGATACCGATGCCGGCAGCGCGCAGGCGGTGCAGGTGCTCCACCGCGGTGCCCTGGGGTTCGAGCACGGTGGTTTCGGTGATCTCCAGCTCCAGGCGCTGGGGGGGATGCCGTAGTAATCGAGTTCGGCCAACAGCCGGGCGCTGAAGTCGCCCTGGCGCAGTTGCAGCGCCGACACATTGACCGCCAGGTGCGCGGTCTGATCGCGCGCAGCCCAGCGTGCCAGCTCCTCACAGGCCAGGCGCAGGACCTCCCAGCCCAGTTCGACGATGAACCCGCTGCGCTCGGCCAGGCCGATGAAACGGTCGGGGTAGAGCAGGCCGAACTGCGGATGGTCCCAGCGCACCAGCGCTTCGTAGCCCAGCACCTGCAAGGTGTCGAGGCGGATCTGCGGCTGAAAGTGCAGGACAAACTGGCGCTCGCCCAGGGCGCTGCCAAAGGCCTGCTCGAGGGTGAAGGCCTGGATGTCGGAGAGGTTCAGCGACGGGTCGAAGAAGCGGTACTGGGCACGCCCGGCCTGCTTGGCCGAGTACATGGCGGCGTCGGCGCAGCGGATCAGCGCGTCGATGTCCTGGCCGTCGCGGGGGCAGATGCTCACGCCCACGCTGGGGCTGGTGTTGACTTCCTGGCCGTCGAGGGCGTAGGTGGCCGAGAGTTTCTCCACCAGGGCACGCACCCAGCCGTCGATCTGCTCCTCGCTGCGTTCGCCGGCCAGCAGCACCACGAACTCGTCGCCGCCAAAACGCGAGGCCTCGTCGCCCGGCTCCAACAGGCGCTGGATTCGCCCGGCCACGGCCTGCAGCAGCAGGTCGCCGATCTTGTGCCCGAGGGAGTCGTTGATCGATTTGAAACGGTCCATGTCGATGAACAGGATGGCCAGCAACCGGCGTTTGCCGCGCTGGCGGGTGAGTGCCTGGGCGGCCACCTCGACGAACTGGCGGCGATTGTGCAGGCCGCTCAAGTGGTCGGTGGCGGCGGCATGGCTGCTGCGCCGGTGCTCGTCTTCGAGGCGGCCGATCAGTTGCTGGTTGACCTGCTGCGCGTACTCAAGCTCGGTGAAGGCCTCCTGGCGCTTGTGCAGCAGGCGCAGGCCCCAGGCCAGGCTGGTGAGGATCAGCAGTGTCATGCTCAGGTTCAGCCAGAACTGGCGATTGGTGGTGCGGCTGGCGGGAGCGAGGATTTCGTCCTGGCGCTGGCTGACCATCACGCTGAAACCGCGCTCGGGCATGCGCCGGTACAGGCTCTGGAAGGCGCCGTCGAGGCTGTACTGGGTGAGCTGGCCGGCGTCTTCGCCGCTGCCCGGCAGCCCCGGTACCAAGGTCTGGCCGGCCACCACCACGCCGCTGCTGTCGATGCGCAGACGCTCCTGGCCGTCGTCCTGCAGCAGGCGCACCAGGCCGCTGCGGCCCAGGTCGATGTGCTGGAACAGTACCGCCAGGTAGCCGATGTCCAGCTGCACCACGAGGATGTTGTCGATCTCGCGGCCCGGCAGGTCGGTCAGCGGCAGCAGGAACGGCAGGCGCCAGTTGGGCAGGGTACTGTTGCCCGCCGGCAGGGCGCGGGGCAGGAAGGCCTTGAAACCGTACTGCCCGACATGGCGCTTGAGCTGGTCGAGCCAGGCGTCGGGCAGTTGCTCGGGCTCGTCGGCATGGCTGGAGGAGAGTAGCCGGCCATGGCGGTCGTACAGGCTCATGCGCTTGAACACCGGGTCTTCGGCCAGCAGCCGGGCCAGGCTCAGGTTGCCCTGGCGCAGGCGCTTCATGTCGTCCTGGGTGACGCGGCCCACGGCCTGGGCGCGGTCCACCAGCTGGCGCAGGTTTTCGCCGACGATGCTTGCCAGGTTAAGGTGTTCGGCAGCTTTTGCCGACAGCGCATCCTGGCGCGTGGCGGCTTTCTGGTTGATGTGCAGCCCCCAGAGGAAGGTCAGGGTGACGGCGCACAGCATCAACAGCAGCAGCGGCAACAGCCCTGCGGATGAGAGAGAACGGCGGATCACTGCTGGTTTTCCCCTGCCCTGGGTGAGCGCTGAAAAATACGACAGAAAGATGACAGGGTAATGACTGGTGGCACATTGCCTCATGCCAACCAAGGGACCCACACAAACCGCAAATCCTGGACCTTGCCGCGACAAGTTGTCTGCTTGACTTCAATCGATGTAACAAGAGTTGTATCTTGACTTGATAGTCAATTTTTGTGATCGTGCGCGCCCTTCGCGCTTCACAAGCACCAGAACAAAGCATGGGCAGCGCCTGACTGCCCAGAGGATCAACCATGTCCAACCGTGAAATTTCCCGGCGTTCGTTCCTGCAAGGCGGGCTGATCGCCGGTGTCGGCGTGACCATGGCGCCGCTTGGCAGCCAGGCCTTCGCCGCCCTGATGGAAGACCGCGTCACCACCTCGCCGCAAAAGTGGATGAACCACGACGGCAAGGCGCGTTTCCGTAACGACGCGCTGTCCAAGGTGTGCGGCAACAAGGTGTTCGCCCGTGACATCCGCGCCAAGGACATGCCCGGCTGGCCGCAGCAGCAAGGCCACGCCATGCTGCTCAAGGCCACCAAGGCCGACCGCATCTACGCAGGCTACGACCTGTCGCTGCTGGGCGCCGAGCTGCAGCCGGACCGCATCGTCACCGCCGACGACCTGAAAAAGGACGGTATCGCCTGGCCCGAAGCCCACTCGCCAGACCCGCTGCTGCCGCCCGGCCAAGTGCCGATGTTCATCGGCCACCCGGTGGCGATCCTGATCTGGAACGACTTCGAACGCTTCCGCAAGGCCAAGCTCAAGCTGCAGTTCAACGACCAGGCCATCCGCTATGGCGTCCAGGCCCCGCTGTACCAGCGCGACCCCTACGGCAGCTTCCGCTTCGTGCGCGTGGGCGGCAACACGCCGTTCGACGAGGACGAATACTCGAGCCTGAAGAACACCATGCTGTTCCCCACCATCCTCGCCCGCAAACCGGTGTGGACCGCCGAGCCCAAGCAGCACGGCAACCTCACCGAGCAGGGGATGTTCTACGCCCAGCGCATCGACGAGCAGCTCAAGCAGCCGCCGGAAAACTGGCTGCTGTTCGACGAGCGCTACAAGACCCCGTCGATCGAGCCGGCGGCGCTGGAGCCGGACAACGGCAACGGCTGGTACGACCCGGCCACCGGCACCCTGCATTTCGTCGTGGCCACCCAGTGCCCGTTCGAAGTGGCGCAGGAATGCGTGCACATGATCAAGCCGTCGCGCTTCGGCCTGAAGAACCTGAACATGCACCCCGGCTACACCGTGGGCTACGGCTCCAAGGACAACAACATCTTCGTGTTCTACGCCGCCGTCGCGGCCTTGTACGGCGCGGGCGTGCCGATCCGCCTGGCCAACGACCGCTACGAGCAGTTCCAGAGCGGCATCAAGCGCCATCCGTTCGACATCCGCTACCAACTGGCGGTGGACAAGAACGACCTGAGCTTCAAGATCTTCCGCGCCGACATGAGCGTCGACGGCGGCGGGCGCATCAACTACAGCCCGTCGGTGGCGGCAGTGGGTGCCACCGCGGCGCAGTCGATCTACTACATGCCGCAGAACGACCTGTCCGTCACCGCCTACCACTCCCGTGGTGTGGAGGCCGGCTCGATGCGTGGCTACGGCACCCTGCAGAGCATGGCCGCCACCGAGATGATGGTCGATGAGATTGCCGACCGCCTGGGTGTCGATGCCATCGAGCTGCGGCGCAAGAACGCGCTCAAGTCGGGCATGAAGAACACCCAGGGTGCGGTCCCGGCCGGTGCCCTGCGCCTGCACGAGATCCTCGACAAGGCCAGCGCCCATGAGTGGTGGAAAAACCGCCATGAGCGCAAGCAAGCCATGGACGCCAAGGACCACGACAACTGGTATGGCGTGGGCTTTGCCATCACCCAGAAAGACTTTGGCACCGGCTCCGAAGCGCCGATGGCGGCGGTGGAGTTCACGGCCGACGGCCAAATCACCCTGCGCCATATCGGTACCGAGCTGGGCACCGGCATGTCGACCTCGCAGGCCCTGGTGGTCAGTGACTTCCTCGGCCGCGTTGCCGACCATGTGCAGACAGCCCAGACCGAATGGCCTGAGCTGCAACTGAGCACCAGCGGCAACCCCTACCTGATCAGCCAGGCCGAGCAGGACGCCGCGCTGCGCAACCCGCGTTGGGTCGGCAAGCTGGCTTCGCCGTCGTCGGCGACCAACTCGGCGTTCTACTTCAGCCACGCCACCCGCGAAGCGGCCCGTGTGCTGTTCAACCACGGCCTGTGGCCGGCGGCCATGGCCCTGTGGCGCCAGGGCCCTTATGGCGGCCAGGCCAACCCGCTGGTGGTGCGCCGCGAGAACGCGGTGTGGGTCAACGGTGAACTGACCGGTAACGGCCTGGCACCGATTCCGTTCGCCACGCTGGCCAAAAAGGCCCATGAAATGGGCCTGGTCACCGGCGTCAGCGTGCACGGCTTCAACCGTTGGAGCTGGGCCGAGGCCGACTTCGTCATCGACGGCGTGCGCGAGCGCCTGCCGCTCGATGCCCTGGCGGTCAAGTACGGCGACGGCGCGGTGAACGCCAAGAAGGCGCAGATGAACAGCGCCGGCTTCCACCTGCTCGACCGGCAGAACGCCGTGTACCCGGCGACCCAGCTGAACAACGCCATGGTCACCTACTACAGCCCGGTGGCGACCATCGTCGAAGTGAAGGTGAACAAGGGCAGTGGCGAAGTGAGCGTGCTCAACCACCACAGCTGGGTCGAGTGCGGCCGGGTGCTGGTGCCCGAACTGGTCAAGGGCCAGCTCGAAGGCGGCATCGCCATGGGTATCGGTCACGCATTGCTGGAAGAAATGCCCTTGTACGAGGGTGGCCCGGGTGAGGGCGACTGGAACTTCAACCGCTACCGCCTGCCGATGGCCAAGCATGTGGCGGTGTGGCAGCAGACCTCGGAAATCCTGCCGCCGTTGTCGCCCACCGACCCGTCCAAGGGCATCGCCGAAGTGGTGATGATCCCGGTGGTCGGCGCCATCGGCAACGCCGTGGCCCATGCCATCGGCAAGCGTGTCCGCGACCTGCCCATCACCCCCGCCCGCGTCAAGGAGGCCCTCAATGGCTGACCGCAAGCTGCAACTGACCCTCAACGGTCAACCTGTCGTCACCGAAGTGGTCCCCGATGACCTGGCGATGCTCGACTACCTGCACGAATACCAGAACCTCACCGGCTCGCGCCTGGGCTGCGGCCAGGGCATCTGCCATGCCTGCGTGGTGATCGTCGACAACCCCGACGGCACCAGCGAGGAAGTGCGCACCTGCATCACCGGCGCACATTACTTCGAGGGCAAGAAGGTGCGCACCATCGAAGGCCACGCCAAGCGTGACGAGGCCGGCAACCTCACCGAGCTGAACCCGATCCAGCAGAAGTTCGTCGACCGCTTCGCCTTCCAGTGCAGCTACTGCGCCCCGGGCTTCGTCAACGCCGCCACCGTGCTGGTGGAGAAGGCCCAGCGCAAGCCGCTGAAAAAGAGCGAGCTGGAAGACGCCATCGAAGCCAGCCTCGGCCACCATGTGTGCCGCTGCACCGGCTACGTGCGCTACTACGAGGCCACCCGCGATGTGCTGGGCGACCTCGGCCTGGTCAAGGAGGGCTGAGCATGACCCGTGTTTTCAATGGCCTGGCCCTGGCTGTCGGCCTGGTGCTGGCGTGCGGCGCGCAGGCGGCGGATGAGCAACTGGTCAAGCGCGGCGAATACCTCGCCCGCGCGGCCGACTGCATGGCCTGCCACACGGCCGAAGGCGGCGCGCCCTATGCCGGCGGCCTGCCGATCCATTCGCCGTTCGGTACCATCTACGGCACCAACATCACCCCGGACAAGCAGTACGGCATCGGCAACTACAGCACCGACGAATTCTTCGCCGCCCTGACCGAGGGCAAGCGCAAGGATGGCGCCAACCTGTACCCGGCCATGCCCTACACCTCGTACCACCTGGTCAAGCGTGAGGACTCGGACGCCATCCACGCTTACCTGATGACCGTGGCACCGATCAATCGCCCAGCGCCGGAAACCAGCCTGAGCTTCCCGTTCAACGTGCGCGCCGGCCTGATGGGCTGGAACATGCTCTATGGCAAAAGCGTGCAACTGGAAGAGGGCAAGGGCAACAGCGAAGCCTGGAAGCGCGGCCAGTACATGGTCGAAGTGCTCGGCCACTGTGGCGAATGCCATACCCCGCGCAACCCGATTGGCGCGCTGCAGCAGGACAAGCGCCTGACCGGCGGCCTGCTGCTGGGCTACCTGGCGCCGAGCCTGCTGGCCAAGGACCTGGCCGAACGCGGCTGGAACCAGGCTGACCTCGCCACCTTCCTCAAGCACGGCATGAGTGCCCAGGGCAGCATGTTCAACGAGATGTACCCGGTGGTGCACCACAGCACCCAGCACCTGGAAGACAGCGACCTGTCGGCCATGGCCACCTACCTGCTGGGCGACCAGCCGCCGGCGGCCAAGGTGATACAGGCGGTGGCCCATGAAACCCTGGGCGAAAGCGCCAAGCGCGGTCGCCAGCAGTACCTCAACGTCTGCGCCGGCTGTCACGGCGTCGATGGCGAGGGCAAGCCGCACATCGCCGTGGCCATGCAGGGCAACACCGTGTTGCGCCAGGCCGACTCGCGAAACCTGGTCAAGGCCATTGTCGACGGCATCCGCGAACAGCAGTTCACTGGTTTCGAGCGCATGCAGCCGATGCCGGGCTTCGCCGACAAGCTCGACGACCAGCAGCTGACCGACATGGTCAACTACCTGCGTGAAGCCTGGGGCGGTTTGCCGGGCGACCTGAGCACCCAACAGCTGGCCCAGCTGAAGGCGGACTGAAGTGCAGCATCTCGACCTGCAGGTGGTGCAACAGGCGGCGCAGTGGTCGCGTGACGGCTTGCGCGTATGGCTGTGCACCGTGCTCTGCACCTATGGCTCGGCGCCCCGTGCGCCGGGCTCGCTGCTGGCCGTGAGCGAGAGCGGGCACTGGGTGGGGTCGCTGTCCGGCGGTTGCGTCGAGGAGGACTTCCTCGAACGCGTCGCCGCCGGCGAGTTCGTCGATGCCGTTGCCGTCGTGCGCTATGGCGACGGCAGCGACACCCGTTCGAACATCCGCCTGCCCTGTGGCGGCATCCTCGATGTGCTGGTCGAGCACCTGCCGGGCGATTGCGAAACCCAGGCTCACCTGGCGCAACTGGAGTCGGCGCTGCTGGGCCGGCGCCGGTTGTTGCGCGAGGTGAACCTGCGCAGCGGTGCGCGGCAACTGCACGACGATCTAAGCCAGGGGCCGCGGGTGGAGCAGGGCGAAGCCAGCGTGCGCCTGCGCGTTGGCGCCGCCCAGCGCCTGCTGCTGGCGGGGTATTCGAGCGTCGCGCACTTCTGCGCCGAGTTCGGCAAGGGCCTGGGCTTTGAAGTAGTGCTGTGTGATCCGCGTGACGAGGTGATGGACAACGTGGTGCTCGACGGGATAGAAATCCGCCGGGAACTGCCCTCGCTGTTCATCGCCAACGGTGGCTGCCACCGCGACACGGCGGTGGTGGCGCTCACCCACGACCCGAAGATCGACGACCTGGCCATGCTCGAAGCCGTACAGACCGAAGCTTTCTATATAGGCGTGATGGGCTCACGCGCCACCTCGGAAAAACGCCGTGAACGCCTGCGCCGCATCGGCGGGCTCGGCGATGCCGAGATGGCCCGTATCCATGCGCCCATCGGCCTCAACCTGGGCAGCAAGACCCCGGCGGAAATCGCCCTGGCGGTGCTCGCCGATATCCTGCGTACCCGCAGCGGCATTGGCCGCGAGGCACTGTGACGGTCGTCGCGCTGGTACTGGCGGCCGGGCAGGGCTCGCGCTTTGGCGCGGACAAGCGCCGCGCCGTGCTCGCTGATGGCCGCAGCTTGTTGCAGCACAGCGTCGAGCGGGCCCTGGCGGTGTTCGACGAGGTGCGGGTGGTACTGCGCGACGGTGAGCGTGCCGACATGCTGGGGTTGCCTGGCGCTTGTTGCATCGTCCCTAGCCCCGATGCGGGGTTGGGCATGGGGCACAGCCTGGCGGCCGGTGCGGCTTCGTTGAGTGACTGCGATGCTCAGGCGGTGGCCATCGTACTGGGGGACATGCCCTGGATCATGCCGCAAACTTACCGTCGCCTGGTCGAGGCGGCGGATCCGGCAGCTATCGTGGTGCCGCGCTACCAGGGCCAGAACGGCCATCCGGTGCTGTTCGGCCGCGATTATTGGCATGAGCTGGCCGAGTTGTGCGGTGATGAAGGGGCGCGCTCGGTGCTGCAACGGCACCGTGATCGCGTACGGGTGTTGGACGTGGACGACAGTGGGGTGTTGCGCGACGTCGATACACCTGCCGCGCTCGACTAGACTGCTTCGGGTCGTTCAAGGCCCATCGCAAGGGCACAGGCTTCCCCTTCCTTTCCTCTTATGTCAAGTTTCCAACCCCGCGGCCATCCCGCCCCCCTGCGATCGGTGTGTGTTCCCCCCCCCCCCCCCCCCCGCGATGGCTGTTAAGCAGCATCGTTCACCGACGCCACCTTTGCGGTGGCCTCCTAGCAGGGACCCAATTACCCACCCCAGGCACAGGAGCACAGCAATGACTACCTCACCTGACGACAAACGCCCACAACCAGACCCGGCGGAAGACAACGCCTTCTTCCCCTCGCCGTATTCCCTCAGCCAGTTCACCTCCAGCAAGTCCGACCTCAGCGGCGCCGACTACCCGGCCCCTTATAAAGGCGGGCGCTGGAAAATCCTGCTGATCGGCGCCGATGAGCGCTACCTGCTCACCGACAACGGCACGCTGTTCTCCACCGGCAACCACCCGGTGGAAACCCTGCTGCCCATGTACCACCTGGACAAGGCCGGCTTCGCTTTCGACGTGGCCACCCTGTCGGGCAACCCGGTCAAGTTCGAGTACTGGGCCATGCCCGGTGAAGACCAAGAGGTGCTGGGCCTGTTCGAGCGCTACCGCACGGCGTTCAAGCAGCCATGCAAGCTGGCCGAGGTACTCGAAGGCTCGTTGGCCGACTACATCGGAGTCTTCATCCCCGGTGGCCACGGCGCGCTGATCGGCCTGCCGCACAGCAAGGAAGTCGGGCAGGTGCTGCAATGGGCCGCCGACCACGACAAGTTCGTCATCAGCCTGTGCCACGGCCCGGCCGCGTTGCTGGCCGCCGGGCACCTCTACAAGGGCTACAAGATGTGTGCCTTCCCCGATGCCTTGGATGCCCAGACCCCGGACATCGGCTACATGCCCGGCCACCTGACCTGGAAGTTCGGCGAGCGCCTCAAGGCGTGTGGCGTCGAAATCATCAACGACGGTATTTCCGGCGCCGTTCACCAGGACCGCAAGCTGCTCACCGGCGACAGTCCGCTGGCGGGCAATGCGCTGGGCAAGCTGGCCGCCGCGGCGCTGCTCAAGGCCGCCAGCGGCGGGTGATCGGCACGCTTGCCACTACAGTGGCGCCTTGGGCGGCTCAGCCCTCGTGCGCCACGCTCAACACCACCTTGCCGATATGCCGGCCCGACTCCATCAATGCATGGGCCTGGCTGGCCGCCGCCAGCGGCAGGGTGGCATGGATCAGCGGCTTGACCGCGCCACTGTGCACGTGGTGCCAGACCTGAGCCTGCAGCTCGGCGAGAATTGCCGCCTTGTCGTCGGTACTGCGCGCGCGCAGGGTCGAGCCGATATGGGTCAGGCGCTTGGTCAGCATGGGGAACAGGTCCACCCCGCTGGCCGGCCCCTTGATCACGCCGATCTGCACGATGCGCCCGTCCAGGGCGGCGGCCTGGAAGTTCCGCGCCACGTAGTCGCCGGCAATGATATCGACGATCACATCCACGCCCTTGCCCTCGGTGTGCAGCATCACCTGCTCGACGAAGTCTTCGCGGGTGTAGTCGATGGCCACATCGGCGCCCAGTTCAAGGCTGGCGGCTTGCTGGGCAGCATCCTTGACTGTGGTGAAGATCTGCGTTGCGCCAAAGGCCTTGGCCAGTTGGGTGGCGGTGGTGCCGATGCCCGAGGCGCCGCCATGGATCAGGATGCTGTCGCCGGCCTTGAAACCGCCGCGCTGGAACAGGTTGACCCACACGGTCATGAAGGTTTCCGGCAGTGCCGCCGCTTCGATCATGCTCAGCCCCTGGGGCAGGTGCGCGGTGGTGCGCTCATCGGCCGCGGCGTATTCGGCATAGCCGCCACCGGTTACCAGGGCGAGCACGGCATCGCCGAGGGCGAAGCGACTGACCTGTTCGCCCAGTGCCACCACCTTGCCTGCGATTTCCAGGCCGGGGATGTCCGAGGCACCGGCGGGCGGGTCGTACAGGCCCTTGCGTTGCAGCAGGTCTGGGCCGTTGACGCCGGCGGCGTGGACCTCGATCAGCACTTCGCGCGGGCCGGGCCGGGGCGTGTCGCGGGTGGCCGGCTGCAGCACCTGCGGGTCGCCGGGCTGGGTGATCTCGATGGCAGTCATGTGGCGGGGAAGGATGTGACGCATGGTGACCTCTGTCATTCTGAACAACGTGCCGCACAGGGTAGGGCGCAACCACCTTGCGGTCGCGCGGCGTTTTTGCGGCGCACCGTTGCAGATTTTCTTCGAGGAACGCGCTGATGAATTGGGATGACGCACGCATGCTGCTGGCACTGAGCCGCGAACGCACCTTGCGCCGGGCGGCGCGGGTGCTGCGGGTCGATCAGGCCACGGTGGGGCGGCGGGTGGCGGCGCTGGAGGCCGACCTGGGCTCGACCCTGTTCCTGCGTACGCCCGCGGGTTATCAGTTGACCGCCAGCGGCGAGCTGGCGGCGGAACTGGCGCAGCAGATGGAGCGCGCGGCGCTGGAATTGGCCGCACGGCTGCAGGGCACCGATAACGAGTTGGCCGGTGAGGTGCGGATAGCGACCACCGATTCGCTGGCCTGCGACTTTGTCTTGCCGGCCCTGGCGCAGTTGCAGCAGAGCCATCCGCAGATCCGGGTGATCCTTGCCAGTGGCTCGGAGCTGGTCAACCTGTCCCAGCGCGAAACCGATATCGCCATCCGCAACCTGCGCCCCGACAACCCGGACCTGGTCCTGCGCAAGCTGGCCAGCTGGTCGCTGGGCCTGTTCGCCAGCGACAGCTATGTGCAGCGCTGTGGCGAGCCGGGCGAGGGCGACGGTTTCAGCGGTCATGAACTGGTGGTCTACGAGCCGTATTGGCGCGGCAACCCGTCGCCGACTTTGGTGGATGAGCCGATAGGCCAGGCGCGGGTGGCGCTGGCGGTCGGCTCGAACCTGATGTTGCGGCGGGCGATCGCCAGCGGCTTGGGCATCGGTGAAATCCCCATCGAGCTCGGCGAGCGCGACGGCCTGCGCCGGCTGTGGCCGACCCGTGCGCGACGCAAGCCCTATGAGGTGTGGCTGGTCACCCATCAGGACTTGCGCCACACCGCACGGGTGCGGGTGGTGATCGAGGCGCTGGTGCGCGCCTTCGCCATGCCATCGGCTGGCTGACGAAGGCACCTGTTCAGCTGCGCACGAACGCCAGCAGATCGGCGTTGATGGTCTCGGCATGGGTGGTCGGCATGCCGTGGGGGTAGCCTTGGTAGAGCTTGAGCGTGCCGTTGCGCAGCAACTCGGCCGAGCGCACCCCGGCGTTTTCATAGGGCACGATCTGGTCGTCATCGCCGTGCATCACCAGTACCGGGATGTCGATGCGCTTGAGGTCTTCGCTGAAGTCGGTCTGTGAGAAGGCGACGATGCCATCGTGGTGCGCCTTGGCGCTGCCCATCATGCCCTGGCGCCACCAGTTCAGGATCACCCCTTCGGCCGCTTTCGCCCCGGGCCGGTTGTAGCCGTAGAACGGCCCGGCGGGCACATCGTGGAAGAACTGCGCGCGGTTGGCCGCGACCTGGGCCTGGAAACCGTCGAACACCGATTTCGGCAGGCCGCCGGGGTTGCCCTCGGTCTGGACCATCAGTGGTGGCACGGCGCTGATCAGCACGGCCTTGGGCACCTTGTCCTGCGGATGGCGGGTGAGGTAGCGGACCACTTCGCCACCGCCGGTGGAATGCCCGACATGCACGGCGCCCTGGCTGTCCAGGTGGTTGACCACGGCGGCCACATCGTCGGCGTAGTGGTCCATGTCGTGGCCATCCCACACCTGGCTTGAGCGGCCATGGCCACGGCGGTCATGGGCGATCACCCGGTAGCCGCGTGCCAGGAAGTAGAGCAGCTGGGCATCCCAGTCGTCGGCGCTGAGCGGCCAGCCGTGGTGGAAGTGAATGGCCTTGGCGTCCCGTGGCCCCCAGTCTTTGTAGAAGATTTCCACACCATCTTGCGTCGTGACGTAGCCCATGATCGCTTCTCCTGTGTGATGAGCCTGCGCAGGCAGCCTGAGTTTTCAGGCCGTCGAACAACTGTAGGAGCAAACGACGTTTGCCCATGACCTTCCGTCTTGTAATGAACCCCGCGCAGGTGCAGAATTCACGCCAATTACGTAATACGTACCACGCTACGAAGTATCGGAGACAACATGGCCCGGGCCGGCATCAGCAAAGCGCAAGTTCAGCAGGCTCAGCAATCGCTGATGGCCAGGGGCGAGCATCCCACCATTGATGCAATACGTATCGAACTCGGCAATACCGGCTCTAAAACCACCATTCACCGGCACCTCAAATCCCTTGAGCAGCAGCCCGTCGGGCTGGCTGACAGCACCAGCCTGAGCGAGCCGCTGACGCGGCTGGTCGCGCAACTGGCGGCGCAACTGCAAAAAGAAGGGCAGGCGCGCATCGACGCGGCCGAGGCGCTGCACAACGAACAGTGCGCGCAGTTGCAGCTGCAACTGCAACTGAGCCAGCGCGCATTGGCCGCTGCCCATCAGCAGCACCAGGATCAGGCCAGTGCCTTGCAGGCCGCGTCGGACAAACTGGCCACCACCCAGGCCAGCCTGCAGGCGGAACTGTTGCGCAGCGCCAGCCTTGATCAGGCGCTCGGTGAGCTGCAGTTGCGCCTGGCCGACAAGGACGCGCAGATCCGCTCGCTTGAAGACCAGCAGCGGCGTGTCGACACCCAGGTGCGGCAATTGCAGGGCCAGTTGCAAACCCTGCAGCAGGGTGGCATCGCCCGTCAGGAAGAGCTGACCCGCCTGCACCGCGACAACGAACGCCTGCTGGCCGAGCAGCGCCAGGCGGTTGCGCAACGCACGCTGCTTGACGGCCAGCTGGAGCAACGCGATGCCCAGGTGCAAGGCTTGCGCGCGATCCTTGCCCAGGCCCAGGGTGCCGGCGAAGAGTTGCGCCGTCAGTGCGCCGAGCGCGACCAGCAGCTGGCCCAGCTGCGCGCCAGCCAGCAGCCAGGATGAGCGGGGCTGCGACCCACTAAGCGGCTACCGGGCAGGCTATAGTCATTGCCGTCGAGAGTTGGATGACAAGGGATCCAGATGTGCGCAGCCAGGAAGCAGACTGAGGAGGGCGCCTTTGCCGTGACGGGCGAGGGCCGTGCCGTGGCGTTGTTCCGCCTGGTGCTGGGTTTCATGTCCGTGGTGATGTTGGCCTTCATGCTGATCGAGGGCTGGCGGATCTGGCGCGATTACCGTCAGGCCTTTTTCAACGCCGAGAACGCGGTGACCAACCTGGCCCGGGCCACCGCCCAGCACGCCGAGGATGCCATCCGCCAGGTCGACGCCATTACCGCGGCGCTGGCCGAGCGCCTTGAGGGCGATGGCTTCGAGCACATCGACCGGCCGCGCCTGCATGCGCTGCTCAAGCAGCAGGTGCAGATCATGCCGCAACTGCACGGGTTGTTCGTCTACGCGCCGGACGGCAGCTGGGTGGTCACCGACCAGGACGTGGTGCCGGCCAATGCCAACAACGCCGACCGTGACTATTTCATCTACCACCGCACCCACGCCGACCGCCAGGTACGCATCGGCGAGGTGGTGCGCAGCCGCTCGACGAATGACCTGATCATCCCCATCTCGCGCCGCCTGGACTACCCTGACGGCCGCTTTGCCGGGGTGCTGCTGGGCACCATCAAGGTCGATTGGTTCGTGCGCTATTACGGCGACTTCAAGATCGACGAGCGCGGCGCCCTGGTGCTGGCCAAGCGCGACGGCACCATCCTCGTGCGCCGGCCATTCGTCGAGCAGGTGATCGGCCGCAGCCTGGCGGGCAGCGATATCTTCCGCAAATACCTGCCCTATGCCAGCGAAGGCGTGGCCGAGGCGGTGGCGGTGGTCGATGGCACGCCACGCTTGTATGGATTTCGCGCGTTGTCGAGCTACCCGTTGGTGGTGGAGGCGGGGTTGTCCCGCGAGTCGATCATCGCGCCGTGGCGCCACGACATGCTCAAGTCGCTGGTGGTGCTGGTCTTGCTGCTGGTCGGGGTGGCCGGCTTTGGCTGGGTGGTGCTGCGCCAGTTACGCGAACGCATCGTCATCGAGCGGGCGTTGCACCAGGCACACCAGACGCTCAAGGCGCTGGCCCTGACCGACAGTTTGACCGGGCTGGGCAACCGCCGGCGGCTGGACGCGGTGCTGGAGCCGGAGCTGCGCCGGGCGCGTCGGCAGGGCTATGCGGTGGCGCTGGTGATGCTCGACCTCGACTATTTCAAAGCCTACAACGACCGCTATGGGCACCTGGCCGGCGACGAGTGCCTGCGTCGTTTTGGCGGGCTGTTGAAGCAAGTGCTCAAGCGCCCGGGCGACCTGGCGGTGCGCTATGGCGGCGAGGAGTTCACTCTGTTGCTGCCCAATACCGATGCCCAGGGCGCCAGCCAGATCGTCCAGGAAGTCCTGCAACTGCTGCGCCGCCAGGCCATCGAGCATGGTGGCAGCCCACTGGGGCAGGTGTCGGTCAGCGCCGGCATCGCCGTGGGGGCGCCCACCCTGGAGGCGGTGACACCAGAAAACCTGATGGCTGCGGCGGATGCGGCGCTGTATCAGGCCAAGCACCAGGGCAGGGACCGGTTTTGCCTGGCGGGCAGTGTGGAGGTCGGCGTGCAGCCCTGAGCGTCTAAACGGCTAGCCGCATGGCACAACGATCTTCAAGCCCATGCGCCCGTTCGCCTGCCAATATCGTTTTGAGGCGCTGATCCAGCGCCTCATCCCCCAGCTGTTCGAACCCATAACGCTGGTAGAACGGCCCATTCCACGGCACTTCGCCAAAGGTGGTCAGCGTCACCGCCTGCAGCCCGAGCTGGCGCGCTGCTGCCACCGCCCGATCCAGTAACTGCCGGCCAAGGCCTTGGCCCTGGGCGTCCTGGCGGACCGACAGCTCATCGATGTGCAGCACCCCGTCGACACGGTTGGCACACAGGAAACCCAATGGCCGGTCCTGCGCATCCACCGCCACCCAGCTGGTGCCCGCCAGGAAAAATTCGGCATGCTCCGCTTCATCCATGACCTCGCTGTCGGCCAGCCAGGCCAGTGTCGGGTACTGCCTGAACGCCTGGGCGGCGGAGCGTTCGATGGCGGGCAGGAGGGGGAGGTCGGTGGCGAGGGTGGGGCGAACGGTCATGGCAGGGGCTCGAGGTGGGTAGTGGGATTGTGCCCTAAAGCCAGAGGTGATCAAGATCGATGCTGGCCTTTTGCGTGCATCGCCGCCTGGATATGCCCACATCTTGTCGGGAATCGTCCTACGAGCTTTCGGACTGATCCTGCATATTTCGATGGCAGGCCCCGCTAGCTTGGCAGCTTTTCCCCTGGCAGGGCGACGCTGTGCAAGCCCTTGCCAGACTGACCTGACAAGGGACAACGGATGTTCGACTCGACACTCACAGACCGCCTGCGCTTTCACGTGCCGGCGGTGCAGCACGATCTTCAGGTACTGGCGTTCAAAGGCGACGACGCCATCAGCAGGCTCTTCAGCTTCGATATCGAACTGGTCAGCGAAAACCCTCGCCTGCCGCTCGAACCCATGCTCAACCAGCCGGCCTTCCTCGCCTTCGATAACAAAGGCGCCGGTGCGCATGGCGTCATCACTCACTTCCGCCAGGGCGCCATCGGCACCCGGCTCACCCACTACCACGCCCGGCTGCAGCCGCGCCTGGCGCGCCTGGGCCTGCGCCACAACCACCGAGTGTTCCAGCAGCGCACGGTGGCGCAGATCGTCGGCCAGGTGCTCAGTGAGCATGGGCTGTTCAGCGACAGCTATCAGTTCCTCCTCGAAGAGCCTTACCCACCCCGTGACTACTGCGTGCAGTACGGCGAGAGCGACCTGGCGTTCATCGAGCGGCTGTGCCAGGAAGACGGCATCCACTACCACTTCAGCCATTCGCACCTGGGCCACCGCGTGCTGTTTGCCGATCACCAGTCGCATTTCCCCCGCCTCGGGCCTGCCGTGGGCTTTCACCCACCGTCCGGCATGCAGGCCGACACGGTGGTGGTCAGCCGCTTCGGCGTGGGGGTACGAACTGCGGTCAACCAGGTGGAGCTGCGTGACCACGACTTTCGCAAGGCCGCCTTGCCGCTGGCCTACCCCAGCAAAAGCGGCGAGGCCCAAGAGGTGGCCCTGGAGCACTACAGCTACCCTGGCGGCCTGCGCCAGACCCTCGACCAGCAGCTGGGCGGCTCGCTGAGCAAGCGGGCGCTGCAACGTTGCCGCGCCAACCATTGCCAGGCAGAGGGCGCGAGTGACGCCCCGCATCTGCTCAGCGGCCACCTGCTGCAACTCACCGACCACCCGCGCGAGCCGTGGAACGACCTGTGGCTGCTGACCAGCGTGCACCACGAAGGGCGCCAGCCCCAGGTGCTCGAAGAACACGCCGAGCCCGGTGATGCCGCGCAGCGCTACAGCAACACCTTTACCGCCACCCCCTGGGACCTGCTGTTCCGCCCGCCGCTGACCCATTCCAGGCCGCAGATACCCGGCAGCCAGGTGGCCAGGGTCACCGGCCCGGCCGGCGAAGAGGTGTATTGCGACGCCCTGGGCAGGGTCAAGGTGCAGTTCCACTGGGACCGCGAAGGCCGCAACGACGCGCACAGCAGCTGCTGGCTGCGGGTGATGTCCAGCTGGTCCGGCGATCACCACGGCGCCGTCACGCTGCCCCGGGTCGGCATGGCGGTGGTGGTCAGCTTCCTCGACAACGACCCCGACCAGCCGGTGGTCAGCGGCTGCCTGCCCGACAGCCTGCACCCGCCACCCTATGCCCTGCCCGAATACCGCAGCCGCACGGTGCTGCGCAGCCGCAGCCTGGGCGGCGGCGGTGGTTACAACGAGCTGGCCATGGACGACCGCGCCGGGCAGGAGCTTTTGTACCTGCGCGCCCAGCGCGACTTCGAGCAACTGGTGGTCAACGACAGCCACGTGCAGATCGGCGGCCACCGCCAACTGCTGGTCGGGGGCGACAGCCTGGTCACGGTGGAGGCCGACGAGCAGCGCAGCGTGGGCGGCGAGCGCAAGGTGCTGGTGCGGGCCAGTGACCACCTGGTGGTCGAGCAAGGCAGCCAGACCCGCGTGGGTACGGTGCTGGTGCAGCACGCCGGGCGCCAGGTGCAGGTGTCGGCGGACGGCGAGGTGGTGGTGGAAGGCGGGGCCAGCATCAGCCTCAAGGTCGGCGGGCAGCACCTGGTGATCAACAGTGCCGGGATTTTTGCCAGCAGCCCGATCCAGGTGGGGGGCACGCCGGCGGCCAGCGTCATGGCGCAACCGTTGCTGCCGGGCGACAGCCAGGCGCAGCCTGCTCCGTTGCTACCGACCACGGTGGGCCCGGTACAACTGGAACTGGTGACAGCGAGCCAGGCGTTTCACAGTGTGATGTGTCCAGTGTGTGACAGCTGTTGCGAGGCACTGTCCTTGGGAGGTGCCGTATGAACGCGCCCACCCCTTGGCAATGGATGGCACGGGAGCGGGCCAGTGGCCGCGACATCGTGCTGATACTGGATGCCGGCTTCGACGCCCGCCAGGCCCTCATGGCCCACCTGGGCTCAGAGCGCTGGTGCGCGTTGTACCACCAGACCGAAGTCGCCCACCTCGCCGCGCATGGGCCTGTGTGCTTCCTGATTGGTGAAGGCGAGGTGCGTTTGCTGCAGAGCCTGCTGGAAGCGCCGCACGACAACTGGGGCTGGCTGGCCAGCCTGGCACCCGGTGAGCTGGCAGCCTGGGTCGAGCATTGGCGTGCCCGGCTGCTGCTGGGCCAGCGGCCGCAACGGGCGTTGTACCGCTTCCACGACAATCGCGAGCTGGCCCGGGTGATGGCGATGCCGGAGCACAGGGCCGCCTGGCTCGGCCAGGCTATCAGTGTGTGCTACTGGCAGGCCACGGCCTGGCAGGTGGTGGACAACCCGGCGCCGCGCGCCTACCCGGCCCCGTCCGACCCAAGCTGGTTTCCCACCCCGGCCGAGGCCGCAAGCGATGGCGTCGTCTTGGCCAATGCCCATCGCTATCTCTGCAGCCGGCATCTGCCTGCCTACAGCGCCCTCGCCGAAAGCCAGCCGCCCCTCGACTGGCTGGCAAGCCAGCTGCGCCAGGCCCGGGCCTGGGGTTGGCATACGGGGGAGGCGATCGAGTTCCTGCTGATGCTGAGCCTGCACTCGCCGGGGTACGAGGTGCCGCGTGAGTGTGCGCCGCTGGTTGATGAAAGCCCTCAGGCGCACCTGGAACGGTTGCGGCTTCGCACGGTGTTTTGAACAGGGAGGAAAGTATGAAGAGTTCGATACTCAAGTGTGGGGTGCTGGTCGGTTTGGTTTCAGCCGTGGGGTGCACTGAAGAAAAGCCAAATACGTTCAAGTTAGTGGGTGAATTACCCCCTGACTTTGGGTACGCGGCGGTTGCGCTCTATGAGCCTGAGCCCGGGACAAAGTGCGAAGTGACCGATTGGCGTAGAACCATGCCGTCGTTCAATAGGAATTGGCCTAAAGAGTACAGCCCGACGTTGACCATTGAAATTCGAAAAACAATCAAGGGCTGCCGGATGATTGTTAGTCATATAAAAATCAGAATCATGGCCTCTTACGGGAGCGCTTTTTACCATCGATCAGAAGATAGGGCTAATGTTGGGATTTATACAGAGCTGGATGAAAAATATCGGCGCGTCATGAATGCCGAGGATGGAGATACGTTCTACGGTAAATGTCAGTGGCTATTTCGCACTATGGGGCCGGATCGTGTAATTCGAAAAATATTAGATTGCAAGAAAGACAATGAGCGCGGCGAGGTTTCTCTCGGGAGTCCTTTTGGTGCTTACCTGGTCAGTCAACTTCCTGGCAAAACAGTAAGAATGAATATTAGGCTTAAAGATAAAGAAATCCCTTCAATTGGAGATACTTGGATCGAATTCCCCTATGGATGGAAGAGATGCTTAGGGAAGGGCGTTAATGATCTTTACGGGTTTTGCCGGGGAAATCAAACAAATTTTGTTAATTTCAAGATGCCGGACGGACGCATCTGCAACATTTATCCAAACTGCGGTGAATAATCAATGATGAATCGCGACGAGTTCATAAAAGAGATAAATCATCCAGTGAATGGCCTTATGTTGGTCTGCCCAAGTCGTGACGGATCAACAAGCTTTCAGTTAGTGGATGAGCTAGGGAGTGGCGCCTCATATGCGGGGGCTTTTTATGAGGTTGTCGACATGGAGGGGGTGATATATAAGGGTGCACTAAATGCGGAGGGTAGAGGGGAGATCCAACGTCATTACGCTGGTCCAGTGTGCTTGCGATTTACAGTTGACTACGCGGGCGGTGATGAATGTTATTCATGGCTACAAAAGCGGCGCCACTATCCGCTAAAAATTACAGACATTCAGGTTTGTGCAGAACAAACTCGCTATGTGAACCACGATAGCACTCGAACGACCTCCAACCCGGCAGGCGAGCATGCGGACTATTTCCTTCAAGTAGAAGTTCGGGAGCTTGTCCGTCATGGCTGCCACCTTCCTCCGCTATCAGCACGTTCCTTCCCACCCGCCAAAGGGCTCCGGCGGATCATGGGCAAGCACTGCGAGTGGGGTGTGGCGCTCATGCCCGGCAAGCATACTGTGCTGGAGGTCCGCCCGCTTCGAGCGTTCCGGCCCGTGCTATCAATGGACCCTGAGTTCTGCGCGCTGAATCTGTATCAGTTGGCCTTGATGGCCACGCTCAGCTACAACCCGTTCGGCCAGGAGCCACCGGGCCATCCTGTGCTGGCCTCTTCGGTCAGTTTTCCCCATGCCCCCTCCGTCGGAAACTGGTTTGGCGAGGCGCTGGCCTGTGGCCAGGAGATCTGGCGCGTTGACTCGTCCCAGCCCAAGGAATACTTCCCGCTGTACGAGGATGTGCCCTACTCACAGCGATGGGAAATCGTGCCATTCGATCCTGACCTCTATCAGGAGAACAGTCCCGATTTGGGTGAAGAGCAGGATAACCCGGCCTCTATTCATTTCCTGGATGACAGGAAGGAGCTAGACGCTACGGACACGCAGGCCTTCATTACCCACAACGCCGATGTGATGATCATCGCGATTCGCGGCACCAGCGAGATGATCCCCGATCTGCTTCGCGATTTTGATGCCCTGCAGGTGCCGTTCGAAGAGGGGAACGGTATGGTTCATCGGGGCTTTTACCTGGCGGCAAAGCGTGCCTCGCTGTTCGTGACAAGCTACCTGGACAAGTTCTACCAATCACAACAGCTCATCATCTGTGGCCACAGCCTAGGCGGTGCAATCGCCTTGCTGCTGGCGCAAATGCTGCGCGTATCCGACAGCCGCTACCCCCTGCAGCTCTACACCTACGGCGCCCCGCGTGCTGGCGACGCCACCTTCACCCGCAGCGCCGCCGACCTGCTGCACCACCGCATCGTCAGCAACAATGACCTCATTCCCAACCTGCCGCTGCCGTGGATGAACACCCGCTACGAGGTGATCGCCGAAGGCGCGATCCTGGCGAAGATCAGCTTCCCGCTAGGCGTGAATAGAATGCACTCAGGCCTGGTCAACCAGGACGGCGAGCCCTACGAGCACCATGGCGACCTGCGCCACTTCATGCCGATCCAGCTCAGTGACCAGGAGGCGTCGGCCATCCTCTGGAGCCCGGGCTGCACCACCATCACCGCGCGAGCTGCCTGCAACCAGTACCTGAGGCAGGTGGACAAGCTGCCCGAGCACCGCTCGTTCAGCCTCAACGATCATTACATGGTCACCAGCTATGTCCCGGCCTGCTGGGCCATGCTGCGCCGCCACCAGCAGGCGCTGGCCAACCGCACGCCGGCGGTGACCGTGCGGGAACTGGAAGTGGTGGAGGACGCGCTGGAGGAGATCAGCAGGCAGTTGCGCGATCGCCGTACCAGGCTAGCGCTGGGCGACCATTACCGGCGCCCTCGTGAAGCCAGTTTGCCGCAGATCGAGCGGGAACTGGAACGCTTGGAGGCCACCCGTGCACGCCTAGGCAGCCTGCGCCACGCCCCGATCAGCGAGGCCGACGTCTACGGCACCCTCGCCGGCCAGCCGCAACTGGCCGAAGCCTTGGCACGGTGGCAGGCGCTGCTCACCAACACCCGTGTCGAGCCCTTGGCCATGGCGCCGGTGGAGCGTGCCTCCAGGGTGCCGGAGATCAAGGTAGTCACCTCCGACGAGATCTTCGCCATGCTCGATGCCCAGAGCGATCCGTCTGACCCTCTGAACTTGATATGAAAAAGGTTCCTCACGGATTACCGGGGACGTCATTCCTGATCTTCAGGAAATGGAGTTCGTTGCCCGGTAACCGTAGGCCATGCGCTTGATCACCTTTCATCCGGTTGTTGATCCCTTGTCGGTTTCCAGCAACCGCACAAGCCTGAATCAAGTGGGGGAGGCTTGCCAGCGATGAGGCCCGTCGAGAGTGTTTGCATTGTTAGTGTTATAACGTAACATTTGCGGCTCTCACCGACCAAGGTCTCCCTCCGTGATCCGCAGAAACCCTTCTGGCCATCTCCCCGAAATCGCCGCCTCGGCCTACATCGACCACACCGCGATCATCTCCGGCAAGGTGATCATCCACGACAACGTGTTCGTCGGCCCCTACGCGGTGATCCGCGCCGACGAGGTGGATGCCAGCGGCGACATGCAGCCGATCGTCATCGGCGCCAACTCCAATATCCAGGATGGCGTGGTGATCCACTCCAAATCCGGCGCCGCAGTGCGCATCGGCGAATTCAGCTCCATTGCCCACCGCTCCATCGTGCACGGCCCGTGCGAGGTCGGCGACCGGGTGTTCATCGGCTTCAACAGCGTGCTGTTCAACTGCAAGGTGGGGGACGGCAGCGTGGTGCGGCACAACTCGGTGGTCGATGGCCGCGACTTGCCGGCGCGTTTCTACGTGCCGCCCACCGAACACATCGGCCCGCACACCGACCTTGCCAGCTACCCGCCGGTGAGCGTTTCGGCCTCGGAGTTCTCCGAGGACGTGGCGCGCACCAACATCGACCTGGTGCAGGGCTACAAGGCCCTGCACAACGAGTTCTGAGCATGGACACGTTGCTGGTACGCAATGCCCGGCTGGTCAACGAGGGGCGTGAGTTCGACGCCGACTTGCTGGTGCGCCACGGCCGCATCGAGCGGATCGACGCAAGCATCGACAACGTGCGCGCAGATCGGGAGATAGACGCCAAGGGCGCCTTCCTGCTGCCGGGGATGATCGACGACCAGGTGCATTTCCGCGAGCCGGGCGCGCCGCACAAAGGCAGCATCGCCAGCGAGTCGCGGGCGGCGGTGGCCGGGGGCATCACCAGTTTCATGGACATGCCCAACACCAGCCCGCCAACCCTGACCCGCGAGGCCCTGGCCGACAAGCGGCGCCGGGCGGCGGCGGGGTCGCAGGCCAACTATGGCTTTCACTTCGGCGTCAGCCGCGACAACCTCGACACCATTGCCGCCCTCGACCCACGTGAGGTGGCCGGGATCAAGGTGTTCATGGGGGCGTCTACCGGCAACCTGCTGGTGGACGACCCGCAGGTGCTGGAAAAACTGTTCGTCTATGCGCCGACCATCGTCCTTGCTCATTGCGAACACACGCCCAGCATCCTCGACAACGAGGCCTGGTGGCGCGACCGACACGGCGAGTTCATCCCGCCGGCCGCGCATCCGCTGATTCGCGATGCCGAGGCCTGCTATCGCTCGTCCAGCCTGGCCGTCGAGCTGGCCCGGCGCTTTGGCACCCGGCTGCACGTGCTGCACCTCACCACCGCGCGGGAGCTGGCGTTGTTCGAGCCCGGCCCGCTGGCCGGCAAGCGCATCACCGCCGAGGTGTGCCTGCACCACCTGCATTTCGACGACAGCGACTACGCCAGCCTCGGCCACCTGATCAAGTGCAACCCGGCGATCAAGACCGCCAGCGATCGCGAGGCGCTGCGCCGGGCGCTGGCCGAGGACCGCATCGACGTGATCGGCACCGACCATGCGCCGCACACGCTGGAGGAAAAGCGCCGAACCTACAGCCGCGCGCCGGCCGGCTTGCCGCTGGTGCAGCACGCGCTACCGGGGAGCGCCTGGCCCGTGGCGAGTACGGCTGGTGCGAGGAAACCGGTGAGCCGATCGGCCTGCGCCGCCTGCTGCTGCGGCCCACCGCCAGCCTGAGCATCGAAGCCAAGGAGCGCCAGGAGCTGCGGGAGCGGCATCTGCGCCACGACGCTTAATCGCTGTTCAGCGCCAGGGCCTGCAGCTGCCAGCGCACCGAGCTGACGCCTTTCTCCAGGCTTACCCGGCTGACCAGGCGTTCCAGCGTGGCGGGCGCCTGCGGGTTGCCCAAGAGTTCGGCACGCACTTCCAGGCGCGCAGGGTCGGCCAGGTCCTCGCTGTGCAGCGACTGCAGGCGCAGGCCTGGGTCGCTGAGGCTGTGCAGCATCAGGCTGCGCACCTGGATCTCGTCCTCGGCGCGGCAGACGATGCGCACTTCGAAACGCTGCTCGACCTCGCTGGCCGGCAACACCTCCTGGCGGTCCAGGCGTTGGGCGATGTCACGCAGCAGGATATTGGCGCACAGCACCACCAGGCTGCCCAACGCGGCCTCCAGCAACAGGCCGAGGCTGCACAGCACCCCGACCGCGGCGGTGCACCAGAGGGTCGCGGCGGTGTTCAGGCCACGTACGTTGAAGCCGTCGCGCATGATCACGCCACCGCCCAGAAAGCCGATGCCCGACACCACATAGGCGGCGATGCGCGAGGCATCGCTGGGGCTCATGCCCGGCACGGCCTGGGTCATCAGCACGAACAGGCAGGCGCCGGTGCTGACCAGCGCGTTGGTGCGCAGGCCGGTCAGGCGCTGACGCAGTTGCCGCTCGGCGCCGATCAGCGCGCCGAGTACCAGGGCCACGCTCACGCGCAGCAGAAAGATTTTCCAATCCATAGCGAACCTCGTTCCACAGGCCTTGGCCCATGCAGGCGCCGCTTGCACAGCGGCGCGGTTGAAAACGGTGAATGCGCAGGACCACGGGCCGGCACGCCAACGAAGTGGCGGGGCGGGGGAAGAGGAGGAGGGGTAGGCCGTCTGAGACCTGAGAAAACCACCGTCTACCGAGTGCGGCGAGACAGTGGCAGGGACACTGCCGGACTAGCTCGCCATGTGGGCCTGTCGCAAGCGACTGGGGCTACTGTCCAATGCAGGGGTCTCCTGTGCGGGGGATGCTTGAATGCGCGGCGGACCTTACGCCCTGAGCCTGGCAGGGTCAAGGCTGGGCGCATGACATTTGTGTTACGGCGGGCGCGTGCAGGTGGGCGGCCTTCATGGAACAGCGGCGCTGGGCAGTGGTACCCTTGCGGCTTTCGTTGCCAACCCTTGGACCCTCCCATGCTGTTCAATCTCGCCGTGCTGTTCGGCACCCTGGTGGCCATGGAGGGCGTCGGCACGCTGGCCCACAAGTACGTCATGCATGGCTGGGGCTGGTGGCTGCACCGCTCGCACCATGAACCGCAGCTGGGCATGCTGGAAACCAATGACCTGTATCTTGTCGCCCTGGGCTTGATCGCCACGGCGCTGGTGGCACTGGGCAAGGCCGGGCACGCGCCTTTGCAGTGGGTGGGCGGCGGCGTGGCGGGGTATGGCATGGCCTACGTGCTGGCCCATGACGGCTTTTTTCACCGGCACTGGCCACGGGCGCCGAAGCCGGTCAACCGTTACCTCAAGCGCCTGCATCGGGCGCATCAGTTGCACCATGCGGTGAAAGGCCGCCAGGGCAGTGTGTCGTTCGGGTTCTTCTATGCGCCGCCGTTGCGGGTTTTGAAACAGCAGCTCAAACGGCGTCGGGGCTGACTTATCGGGGGGGGGGGGGGGGGCCCCCCCCCCTCCCCCCCCCCCCCCCCCGCGATGGGGGATGTCCCCCCCCCGCACACACCCTCCCAAGCGGGCAAGCCCGCTCCCACGTTGCAGCCACTGAACTTGAGCGTGGGAGCGGGCTTGCCCCGCGATGGGCTCAGTTCGCAGGTTGGCCAGCTGCCTTCTCCACCCCATGGCCCCGGCTCACCCACCAGCCAAAGGCCCCTGCGGTAAAGAACATGATCAGGCTGTAGATCGCCGCTGGCACTGCCATGGTCGCGTTGTTCAAAAGTGAAGGGCTCAGTGCCAGGGCAATGGCCAGGGTGCCGTTGTGGATGCCGATCTCCATGCCGATGGCGATCGCCTGACGTTTCGGGATGCTCAGCAGCCGTGGCAGCCAGTAACCCACCCCCAGGCTGAGCACGTTGAACAGCAGCGCGGCGCCACCCACGATCGGTGCGTACTCGACCACCGTCTGCCAGTCCTTGGCCAGCGCCAGGACGATGGTGAAGGCCAGGAACAGCGCCGCCACCAGCTTCATCGGTTTTTCCATGCGCGCGGCAAAGCGCGGCCCCCAGTGGCGAATCAGCATGCCCAGTGCCACCGGCAGCAGGACGATGGCGAACACCTGCATCACCTTGGCGAATTGCAGCGGGATGGCCTGGTCCGACTCCATGAACCAGATCAGCGACAGGTTGACCAGCAGCGGCATGGTGAGGATGGCGATCAGCGAGTTCACGGCCGTGAGGGTGATGTTCAGGGCCACGTCGCCATGGGCCAGGTGGCTGAACAGGTTGGCTGTGGTACCGCCAGGGGAGGCGGCCAGCAGCATCAGGCCCACTGCGAGCGCCGACTCCAGGCCAAAGCCGTTGGCGATCAGGAAGCACACCAGGGGCAGCAGCAGGATCTGGCAGGCCAGGCCGATGACCACGGGTTTGGGGTATTTCACCACCCGGGCAAAATCGGCCAGGGTCAGCGACAGCCCTAGGCCGAGCATGATGATGCCCAGAGCCAGGGGCAGGATTGCGGTGAGCAGCGGCGAGGCGGTCATGGGTGGTCTCTCGGGCGAAGGATCTCGAGCAGTCTAGGTGGCGGCTGAACGATAGCTAATCGCAAAGAGCCATACTTGGTAACCATTTATTACCAAAGCCACGGACCCAGCGGCCCTGCGTCGCGTTGCGATGCTGCGCCTGGCGCAGTAGCATCTGCGTTTTGCCGAAGGATTAGCCTGTCATGCCGTTCCAGCAAGGTCTGCTTGCCACCCCGGTGCCGGCCCATGCCCGCCACCTGTTCTTCGCCCTCGATTGCCATGAGGCCTTGCCCACCGTGCTCGACCAGCTGATCGCCGAAGTCGATGGGCAGAGCCTGATCCTGTGCGTCGGCGCGCCGCTGGCCAAGGCCCTGGGCCGCGAAGTGCCGGGCCTGCGCAGCTTCCCGCAACTGGACGCCGTGGTGGAGAACCCGGCGACCCAGCACGCGCTGTGGTTGTGGCTGCGCGGCGAGGAGCGTGGCGAGCTGTTCCTGCGGGCCCAGGCGCTGCAAGCGATGCTGGCACCGGCGCTGCGCCTGGTCGATAGCGTCGATGGTTTCCTGCACCGCGGCGGGCATGACCTGACGGGGTACGAGGACGGTACGGAAAACCCGGTGGACCAGGACGCGGTCGATGCCGCCATCGTTCCAGGTGACGTACCTGGCCTGGCCGGCTCCAGCTTTGCCGCGTTCCAGTTGTGGAAGCATGACCTGAACTACTTCAAGGCGCTGCCGCAGGATGAGCAGGACAACATCATCGGGCGGCGCCTGAGCGACAACGAGGAGCTCGATGACGCGCCGGAGTCGGCGCACGTCAAGCGTACGGCCCAGGAGAGCTTCGAGCCCGAGGCGTTTGTCGTGCGGCGTTCGGTGGCTTGGGCCGATGAGCGTGGGGCGGGGCTGGCGTTTGTTGCGCTGGGGTACTCGCTGGATGCGTTCGAGGTGCAGCTGCGGCGTATGAGTGGGCTGGAGGATGGGGTGGTTGATGGGCTTTACCGCTTCAGCCGGCCTTTGAGTGGCGGGTATTACTGGTGTCCGCCGATGGGTGAGGCGGGGGCTGATTTACGGGTGTTGTTGGGGTGAGTTTTTGCTGGCTCTGGGGGCGTTTTTTGGGGCCTTCGGAGCTATAAGCAGGGGCCTTTGCGAGCTTTCGAAGATGGTTGAGTGAAGGTCCCAGGTGCTCGCCGATGGTTTTGCAGCGCCCTCAAGATCGAGCGCCGCCCGCGCGGCGCATCGCGGGACAAGCCCGCTCCCACAGTTTGTTTCGGGCCAATGAGACCTGTGAAAGTACCGCTGCCCGCCTTGGTGCATGCCTTGAGTCATGTGAAGCAGCGTTAGCGACCATGCCAGAACCGCGTCGTACCAACAAAGCGGACCAGGTAATGGCACAGGACAGACTGGCCCGAAACAAATGTGGGAGCGGGCTTGTCCCGCGATGCGCCGCGCGGGCGGCGCTCGATCTCAAGAGCGCTGCAAGGCTTGCGCCTGGCACTTGTCCGCCCTCACGCTCAAAACGGCACAGCCACCGTCAACTGGCTATACACATTGGTCCCACTCCCCACCTGATTCCCCCCATTGCTCTCATCCTTGCGCGGCTTGAACAACCCCACCAGCGGCGTAACGATCAGGTGCTCATTCACCGCCCACTCCACATACACGTCCAGCTCCTGAGCATCGAGATCGAGCGTGTCCCGCGTTCGCACCGTATTGAAGTCAAAGAACAACGCCCCGACCGTGACGTTGTCCCGCGGCGTGGCCTTGAGCCCGATGTGGTGAATCCCGCTATTGGTATTGAACGGCCCGGCATAGTTGCCCGCCACTTCACCCTGTATCCAGGTGCCATAACCACTGGAAAGCCCGGTAAACAGCAAGTCCCAGCCCGACGAATAACGCGTGTAGCGGTAGGTCAGTTGCGGCGCCCAGGGCGCCTCGGCGAAGGTGTAGCCCGCCTCGGCGTACCAGGCCGTTTCATGGCCGCCGCGCTTGTCCTGCCAGGCGTACTCAAAGGCAAGGCGGGTGTTCTCAAGCCCGGCACTGCCTTCGCCACGCAAGCTGTAAACGTCCATGCCTTCGCGGGCCTTCTGGAACTCGCTGGCCCATTGGTCGGCAACGTCGATCCCGTGGATGTAGGTCAAACCCAGGGTGCCGAGTTCATTGGTGTAGTCCAGGGTCCCGGCAGCCAACTCGGTCTCGGCCTGCGCGCGGTTGTCGGACTTCAACCACAGCACACTGCCATGCAGCCCCTCGTTACCTCCCAGGCGCAACATGGCCGTGCGATCAAACGCGTGACGGGCCCCCAGGTAGAAGCCACCACCGCGGTTGAGCTGGCCATCGGCCGGGCCCTTGCCGAGGTTGGGGCCGTCGTCGTTGATCAGGAAACCGTTGCCCAGCTTGATCACCTGGCGGCCACCGGAGACATTCACGCCATCCTTGCCCAGCAGCGGGAACAGGTCGCCCGAGCGCCAGCCCAGGTAGGCATCCTCGATCTTGGTGGTGCGTTCGCTGCCATCCTGGTTGCCGCCGGCATCGCCATCGCCCCAGGCGCCGGAACTGACCCAGTTCAACGCGCCATACAGGCTGCCATTGCCGGCCAGGCCCTGGTCGCCGCTCAGGCCGTACTTGATGAACCCTTCGCGCCAGGTCGAGCCGCCGGGGGTGCCGTCGTAGTTGTGGCGGCTGTTGAACATGCCCCACACCGCCAGCATATCGGCATTCAGGTGGGTGTCGTCGTCGGCATACAGCTCGTAGGCCGAGCTGGCCTGGCCGTTGACCAGCAGCGCCAGGGCGGTGGCCAGCGCGGTGCGACGTGGAGTGAGACGCATGGATCGTTCCTCGTTTGTTGTGTGCGGTCTTGAGTGCCGCGTTGTTGTGGAGGCAGAGGTGTCTGAAGCGACGGACCATTAGCGCGTGGATCGCCGGGGCGGGTCTTGCCCGTGGCTGCCAGCCCACTTGCACGTCGCCGCCAGGGCGGCTCAGGAGCTGGCCAGGGTTTCGGGCAGGGTGGCGCCGCCATCGACGATCAGGGTCTGGCCGGTGATGTAGGCCGCCGCGTCCGAGGCGAGGAACAGCATCGCCGCCGCGATATCGCTGGGTTCGCCCAAGCGGCCGAGGGGCACCCCGGCCGCGATCCGCGCATTGAGGGCCGGGTCGCCGAGGTTGCCCATGGCCGGGGTGCGCACCATGCCCGGCTCGACGCCATTGACCCGCACGTTCAGGGGGGCCAGCTCCAGCGCGGCATTGCGGATGAAGCCATTGACCCCGGCCTTGGACGCGGCGTAATGGCTCAGGCCTGGGTAGGCCACCCGCGGGCCGGTCACCGATGACGTGGCCAGCACGCAGCCGCCGCCCTGGCGACGGAACAACGGCAGCGCCGCCTGGGTCAGCCAGAACAGCGCGCCCAGGTTGACCGCCAGCGTGCGTTGCAGCAGAGCCGGGGTGATGTCGGTGAAGGGGGTGAGCGGAAAATACGCCGCGTTGTGTACCAGCACGTCCAGGCGTTCCAGGCCGGCCAGCAGGGTTGCGATTGCCTGTTCGTCAGCGAGGTCCACGGCCAGCCCCTCCACCTCATGGCCCAGGGCGAGCTGCACCTTGACCACCTGGCGCAGCGCCGCCGGGTCGAGGTCCACTGCAATCACCCGCGCTCCAGCACGGGCAAACCCCTCGACGATGGCCTGGCCGATGCCACCCGCAGCACCGGTCACCAGCACCGTGCACTCTTGAAAATCGTGACGGGCGCTCATGGCTGTGGCGCCAGGCGGGTGTAGGGCAGGGTGGGCACATCGACCACGGTCGCGCCGCCGTCGGCGGTGAGTACTGCGCCGGTGACGATGCTCGCCGCCGGGCTGACCAGGAACTCGCACACGGCGGCGATCTCGTCGCTGCTGGCCGGGCGACGCAGCGGCACGTCGGCCGTGACCCTGCGATAGGCCGCGTCTAGGTCTTCCTGGTGGTGGGCCATCAGCACCTGCATTTCCTCATCGGCCATGGGCGTGCGCACCCAGCCTGGGCATACACAGTTCACCCGTACGCCGGCCGGGCCGTAGTCGCGGGCCAGCGAACGGCTCAGGCCGACCAGCGCGTGCTTGGCCGTGGTGTAGCCGCACACCTCGGGCCCGGCAGCCAAGGACGCGATGGAACCCAGCAGCACCAGGCTGCCGCGCCGCCGCATCAGCAGCGGCAGGCAGGCGCGGGCGGTGTGGAAGGCGCTGTCGAGGTTGCTGCGCAGTGCCGCCTGCCAGGCTTCGTCACTGGTCTCGGTGGCCCGACCAAGGCCATGGCCGCCGGCGCAGGCGATCACGGCATCCAGGCCGCCGAAACGCGCGTCCAGTTGTTCGATGAAGCCGCGCCAGGTGGCGCCGTCGGCCGCATCACCCGCCAACACCAGGCCGCCGGTGGTTTGGGCTACGCGCTCCAGCGCCTCGCGGCGACGGCCCACCAGCGCCACCTGCCAGCCCTGGGCTGCCAGGCGCAGGGCGCAGGCCTCACCGATGCCGCTGCCGGCCCCGGTGATCAGCACGCTGCGGCTCACTGCGGGTACTCCGTACGGTTGAGCACCCGGCAATACGACGACACCGGGAAGTTGGCCAGGGCATCGAAGCTGCCGCCCTCGTAGCCGAAGATCTTGCCGTCGCTGCGGTGCTGCTGCAGGTCGATCATCACCAGGCCCAGGGTCGGCACGATCTTCTCGCACCAGACGAACAGGTACAGCTGTTCGGCGATCTTGTAGTAATGGGCACGGTCGGTGTCGCACAGCCCCTGCTCGACACCCTTCAGGCACTGCCAGCTGTAGTAGTCGGGGTTGAGGTAGATGTGCTCGTACTCCTCGGTCGGGCTGTAGCGGTAGTGATTGCGCAGGCCCACCAGCTCGCGGGTCGGCGCGTGTGGGCAGGCACCATCCTGCCAGGGGCGGTCTAGGGTGCCGTGCAGGAATGTGGCCTCGACGCCGGTCAGCGCCTCACCGGCCAGGGCCAGGTCGTACAGGCCACGCTGGGTGCGGGCCTGGCCCGGCAAGCGGCCAAGTACGGCTGTGAAGGATTGGCTGAGGGTGTCGAGCACCAGCGATACCGACCAGGCCTGGCCGCCTTCGTGTTTGATGAAATCCACCAGGTAGATGCCGTCGCGCACCGAGGTGGCGCGGTAGCTGGCCGAGCCCTGGCTATGGCCGTCGGCGGCGTGCCAGTGCAGTTGATCGGTATCGAAACGGTGCTCGATCAGCCAGCCATTGGCGAAGTGCAGGCTGAGGCTGCGCCCGCTCAGGTCGGCGCGTTGCGGCAGGATGAAGGCTTGCGGGGCGAAGCCCTCGGCAAGGGCGCCTACGGTGATCCAGTCGGAGGGTTTGGACATGTGCGTGACTCCTGGGGTTTAGGTGCCCACAGGGTGCAACGCGGCGCGGCGGCCCGGTATCAACCGGAAGGTTGAGTCACAGAAACAGCAACGCCACCAGCTCGGTGCGGTTGCTCACCCCGAGCTTGCGGAACAGGTTGATCAGGTGGGTCTTGACGGTGGGCAATCCGACCTCCAGCGCCCGTGCGATCAGCTTGTTGCTGTGGCCTTGGCGCAGCAGTTCGGCGATCTGCCGTTCGCGGGGGGTGAGTTCGACCGCTGCCGGCCTTGGCGCCAAGGGCTGGCTGGCCACCGCCAGTTGCATCAGCCCGTGCAAGGGCAGCAGGCGCTGCAGCTCGTCGGGGCGAAACTCGCCCTGGCTTGCGCAGCGCAACAGCGACACCCCGGCCAGCGGCCGGCCGCCGACCTGGGCGATGATCTCCACCACATCCACCACCTGGTGCCGGGCCAGAAAGCCCCGGTAGGTGTTGCCCTGGGCTTCGGGCAACTGGGCCAGGCCCTGGCGCAGCGATACCACCGGCGTGCCGATTGCCAGGCAGCGCGCCGGTTGCAGCGGGTCGTAGGCGCGGTAGTGCTGCAAGTAGCGCGCATGCATGGGCGCCTGCAGGTCCTGCAACAGGAAATCGCAGGCCTGCTGCCCGGCATCGATGCGGTAGAACGCCGCCAGCGCCGCCGGTACCTGCTGGCTGAACGCCTGCAGGCAGTATCGGCCCAGGTTGTCGTGCAGGTTCAATAGCGGATCATCACGGACTTGAGCTCGGTGAAGTCGTCGATGAACGCCGAGCCGAACTCACGGCCAATGCCGGAGGCCTTGATGCCGCCAAAGGGCACCGCCGGGTCGAGCAGGGTGTGCATGTTCACCCAGAGCGTGCCGGCCTGAATCTCCGGGATCAGGCGCATGGCCTTGCCCAGGTCGTTGCTCCACAGGCTGGCGGAAAGGCCGTAGGGCGTGGCGTTCATCAGGTGCAGCAGTTGCTCTTCGTCGTCATATGGCAGGAAGGTCGCCACCGGGCCGAAGGTTTCCTGGTTGAGCAGGGTGTCGGCGGCACTGTTGGCGAGGATCACCGTAGGCTCGACAAAGCAGCCCGGGCCGTCGCCGATACGCCCGCCGTGGATGATCTGGCTGCCTTCGGCGCGGGCGGTGGCGAACAGCTCGGCCAGCTTCAGCTGGTGCGGCTTGTTGGCGACCGGGCCGAACTGGGTGCTCTCGTCCAGCGGCGAGCCGGTTTTCAGCTGCCCCAAACGGTGCGACAGCGCTTCGAGCATCGGCTCGATCCGCGAGCGATGGACAAAGAAGCGCTCACCCGCCGCGCAGATCTGCCCGGAATGTAGAAAGCCCGCCTCGATGATGCCGTCCACCGCCTTGTCGATGCCGACATCGGGCAGGAACGCCACCGAGTTCTTGCCGCCCAGCTCCAGGGTTGCGCGGGTCAGCTTGGCGCCCATGGCCGCCTGGCCGACGGCGATGCCGGTGGGCACGGAGCCGGTGAACGACACCTTGTCGGTGCCCGGGTGCTCGACCAGCGCCTTGCCCACCAGGCCGCCGCCGGTCAGCACGTTGAGCGCGCCCGCTGGCAGGCCCGCATCGGTGGCCAGTTCAGCGATACGCAGCAGGGTCAGCGGGGTGAACTCGCTGGGCTTGAGCACGATGCTGCAGCCGGTGGTCAGGGCCGAGGCGAGCTTCCAGATGGCGATCATGGTGGCGAAGTTCCACGGCACGATCCCCACCACCACGCCGATCGGCTCGCGCAGGGTGAAGGCGCTGTAGCGCTCGCCGGCGAAAGAGGGCAGCGACGGGGTGATGGTCTGGCCGGTGATCTTGGTCGCCCAGCCGGCGTAGTAGCGCAAGAAGTGCGCGGCCTGTTCCACTTCGAAGGCACGGGCGATGTTGATCAGCTTGCCCGATTGCAGGGTTTCCAGCTGGGCCAGCTCTTCGCGGTTGGCTTCGAGCAGGTCCGCCAGCTTGAACAGCACCGCGGCGCGGGCGGCGGGGCTGGTGCGCGACCAGGCGTTGAAGCCTTGGCGGGCGGAGTCGACGGCCTGCTCGACATCGGCCTGGCAGGCGTCGGCCACTTCGGCGATGGCCTCGCCATTGGCCGGGTTGACCACCTTGATCCTGGCGCTCGACTGGCTGGCGATGGCCTGGCCGTGGATGTACAGGCCGTGGTGGCGGGCGAGGAACGCGGTAACGCTGGGGAGGAGGGGGATGTCGCTCATGCTTTGGGCTCCGCAAGACAGTGTTCAATCGCGGGGCAAGCCCGCTCCCACGCAACCCCGTTTGCAACTTGGGCGACTGGCGTGGGAGCGGGCTTGCCCCGCGATAGGGACGTATTCATATCCCGAGCCTAACGCCTGCGTACTCGGTGTTCTTGCCTACCCCTGCCACCCCCATGACCCTGCCTGCCAGCCACAAAGCCACCCCATGAAAAATACAATCCGAGGTGCGGAAGTTGCATTTTCCACCGCACCCCAGGCTCCCATACTGACCCGGCATTCATCAGCGAGCCGCCACCACCAGGCAGCGCTCGCCAGGGTCCAATAACAATGAGCCAGACCATGAAAAAGCCAAATTCCCTGCTCGAAGACCTCAAGCCCCTGCTGCCGGCCATCGCCGCCCGCGCCGACCAGGCCGAGCGCGAGCGTACCGTGCCCGCCGAAAACATTGCCCTGCTCAAAGGCATCGGCCTGCACCAGGCCTTCCTGCCCAAGCCCTATGGCGGCCTGGAAATCAGCCTGCCGCAGTTCGCCGAATGCATCGCCGCCCTGGCCGGCGCCTGCGCCAGCACCGCCTGGGCCATGAGCCTGCTGTGCACCCACAGCCACCAACTGGCGATGTTCCCCAAGCAACTGCAGGACGAAGTCTGGGGCGACAACCCGCACGCCACCGCCAGCAGCAGCATCGCCCCGTTCGGTCGCACCGAAGAGGTCGAGGGCGGCGTGCTGTTCAGCGGCGAGATGGGCTGGAGCAGCGGCTGTGATCATGCCGAGTGGGCGATCATGGGCTTTCGCCGCGCCAACCCGCAGGGTGGCCAGGACTACTGCTTCGCCGTGCTGCCGCGCAGCGACTACCAGATCCGCGACGACTGGTTCGCCGCCGGCATGCGTGCCAGTGGCAGCCGCACGCTGGTGGTCGAGCGCGCCTTCGTGCCCGAGCACCGCATCCAGAGGGCCAAGGACATGATGGAGGGCACCTCGGCGGGCTTCGGCCTGTACCCGGACAGCGCGATCTACTTCAACCCGTACCGCCCGTACTTCGCCAGTGGCTTCTCCACCGTCAGCCTGGGCATCGCCGAGCGCATGCTCGAAGCCTTCAAGGACAAGACCCGCAACCGCGTGCGGGCCTACACCGGCGCGGCGGTCGGCGCGGCCACCCCGGCACTGATGCGCCTGGCCGAGTCGACCCACCAGGTCGCCGCGGCCCGTGCGCTGCTGGAAAAAAGCTGGGAGCAGATCGCCGATTTCAGCGCACGCCACCAATACCCGACCCGTACCGAGCTGGCCTACTGGCGCACCAACCAGGGCTATGCGGTCAAGCTGTGCATCCAGGCCGTGGACCGGCTGATGGAAGCCGCCGGTGGCGGCGCCTGGTTCGACAGCAGCGAGATGCAGCGGCTGTTCCGCGATGCGCACATGACCGGTGCCCATGCCTACACCGACTACGACGTCTGCGCGCAGATCCTCGGCCGTGAGCTGATGGGGCTGGAGCCGGATCCGGCGATGACCTGAGCAAGTCATCGCGGGGGGGGGGGGGAGCTGGCCACTTCCCCCCAACGGGGAGGGGTTGCTAGCCCGCTCCCACACTTTCACCCCGTGGGAGCGGGCTTGCCCCGCGATGAGGCCGCAACCGCCCTACACAAGAACAATCCTGGAGCCTTGCATGTCCACCCCCTTCGATACCCGTGCCTTCCGCCGCGCCCTGGGCAACTTCGCCACCGGCGTTACCGTGATCACCGCCGCCGACGCCTCCGGCAACAAGGTCGGCGTCACGGCCAACAGCTTCAACTCGGTATCCCTCGATCCGCCGCTGATTCTCTGGAGCATCGACAAACGCTCCAGCAGCCACGCCGTGTTCGACGCCGCCGAGCACTTCGCCGTCAACGTGCTGGCCGCTGACCAGATCGACCTGTCCAATACCTTCGCCCGCCCCAGTGACGACCGCTTTGCCGGTATCGATTACCAGGCAGGCGAGGGCGGCGCGCCCTTGCTGCCCGACTGCGCGGCGCGCTTTCGCTGCCAGAAGTTCCAGCAATTGGACGGCGGCGACCACTGGATCCTGGTCGGCAAGGTGCTGGCCTTCGATGACCTCGGCCGCTCACCGCTGCTGTACCACCAGGGCGCCTACTCCATGGTCCTGCCGCATACGCGGATGACCCGTCGCGCAGAAGGCGCGCCGGCCAGCAGCCATTTCCAGGGCCGTTTGCAGCACAACCTGTACTACCTGATGACCCAGGCCCTGCGCGCCTACCAGGCCAGCTACCAGCCGCGCCAACTGGCCACCGGCCTGCGCACCAGCGAGGCACGCATGCTGATGGTGCTGGAACACGACGCCGGGCTGGCCCAGGCCGAACTGCTGGGCGAAGTGGCGATGCCCGAACGTGAGGTGAGCGAGGCCATCGCCAACCTGACCCGCAAGGGCCTGGTCACCGACGACAACGGCCGGGTATGCCTGACCGAGGCCGGGCGCATCGAGACCGAAGGGCTGTGGAGCATTGCCAAGGCCCAGCAGGACCAGGTGTTCGGCCAGTTCAGCGAGGAACAGCTTCAGACCTTCAAGACCGTGCTCAAGGCGATCATCAGCCGCTGAACCCTGGCAGCCAAGGTCAAGCCAACGGCAGGCCGGCGCAAGACGGCGGCCGCCGACTTGGGTTGAACTCGCGCTTTTGTTCGATGGTTCAAGGGGGCGTGAATGCTGTTTCGCAATGAACGTTGGGTGGCCACGCTGGCCGAGGCGCTGACCCGCTTTGGCCGCGGCGAGATTGCCGAAAGCCTGGTGGAGGTGCGCCGCCACCCGCCCTTGTTGCAGGCCCTGCAAACGCTGGAGCAGCAGCGCCAAGGCCAGGCGCGGGAGCTGCAAGCGCAGGCACAAGAGCTGCAGTTGTTGGGCGAAACGCTGGCCAGCCAGCAACGGATGAACGCGCAGCAGCAAGCGGCACACCAGCAGTTGCAGGGCGAATGCGCGCTGTTGCGTGAACAACTGGATCAACAGCTGCAGGCCAGCGAAGGGCACCAGCGCCAGGCGCATTTCTGGAACCTGCTGCAAACCACCCTGACCGAAGGCACCTGGGACATCGAGGTCGCGCAGGGCGACGTGCACCATCCGCACAGTCGCATGCGCCTGTCCGATGCCTTTCGCGCGGTGATGGGCTACGGCCCGAAGGAGCTGGCCGATGGCTGGGATGCCCAGGTCGGCATTACCCACCCTGACGACCTGGCGCAGATCATGGCCATCTTCGAGCGCGAGATCCTGGGCGTGCATGCCAGCGGGGAATACGTGTTCGAGTACCGCATGCATCACAAGCAGCGCGGCTACATCTGGTGCCGCGAACGCGGCCGTGCGGTGCGTGACTCGCAGGGGGTGCTGGTGCGCGTGCTGGGTGCTGTGCGCGATATCAGCGACGAGCGCAATGCCCAGGCCAGCCACCAGCAGTTGCAGGCGCACAACGAGGCCACCTATGCCCGGATCGCCACCGCCGTGGGGGTGATCCGCAGCATTGCCGAACAGACCAACCTGCTGGCCCTGAACGCGGCCATCGAGGCCGCCAGGGCCGGGGAGGTGGGGCGTGGCTTCTCGGTGGTGGCCGACGAAGTGAAGAAACTCGCCGAAAGCACCCGCCAGGCCACCCAGCAGATCCAGGCGATGTTGCAGGGCTGAACTGGCAGCCAGCAACAAGCAAGGCGGCAGGCAGTGGCAAGACCGCTGTGGCGGGGAAAGTCAAAGTGATCGGGTAGTGGTGTCGAGCCCATCGCGGGGGGGGGGGGGAGATAAAAAAACAAAGGAGGGGAGGGGGGGGACAGACTGTGGATGACAAATTGGCCCCCGCCGTGGGCCGCCCTCTTCCCAAGAAGCGGGGGGGGTTGTTCCCCCCCCGCGATGGATGCCAGACATCCACCAGGCACCCTCGGCGATCGCCAGCACTTGCGGCGCGCCCGGCAAGCCGTCATCTTTCCCTCGTCCAGCCAGGGCCCACCCCATGACAATCAACAATAAGCTCACCGAGCACCTCAACCGCGGCAGCGTCGGTTTCCCCACCGCGCTGGCCAGCACCGTCGGCCTGATCATGGCCAGCCCCGTGATCCTCACCGCCACCATGGGCTTTGGCATCGGCGGCAGCGCCTTCGCCGTGGCCATGGTGATTGCGGCAGTGATGATGCTCGCGCAGTCGACCACCTTCGCCGAAGCGGCGGCGATCCTGCCGACCACCGGCTCCGTGTACGACTACATCAACTGCGGCCTGGGCCGCTTCTTCGCCATCACCGGCACCTTGTCGGCCTACCTGATCGTGCATGTGTTCGCCGGCACCGCCGAGACCATCCTTTCGGGGGTGATGGCGCTGGTGAACTTCGAGCACCTCAATACCCTTGCTGAATCCGCCGGTGGCTCCTGGCTGCTGGGGGTGGGCTTCGTCCTGGCGTTCAGTGTGCTCAACGCCTTTGGCGTGAGTGCCTTCGGCCGCGCCGAAGTGGTGCTGACCTTCGGCATGTGGACCACGCTGATGGTGTTCGGCGTGCTCGGCCTGCTGGCGGCGCCGGCGGTGCAGCTGGAAGGGCCGTTCGGCGTATCGATGGTCGGCACCGACCTGATGACCATCCTCTCGCTGGTGGGCATGGCCATGTTCATGTTCGTCGGCTGCGAGTTCGTCACCCCGCTGGCCCCGGAGCTGCGCCGTTCGGCCTGGGTGATGCCCAAGGCCATGGCCCTGGGCCTGTTCGGCGTGGCCAGTTGCATGTTCATCTACGGCGCGGCGATGAAGCGCCAGGTGGAGAACGTGCTGCTCGACGCCGCCAGCGGCGTGCACCTGCTGGATACACCCATGGCTATCCCGCGTTTCGCCGAGCAGGTGATGGGCGATATCGGCCCGGTGTGGCTGGGCATCGGCTTCCTGTTCGCCGGCGCGGCCACCATCAACACACTGATGGCCGGGGTGCCGCGGATTCTCTACGGCATGGCCGTGGATGGGGCGCTGCCCAAGGTGTTCACCTACCTGCACCCGCGCTTCAAGACGCCGCTGCTGTGCATCCTGGTCGTGGCGCTGATCCCGTGCCTGCACGCCTGGTACCTGGGCGGCAACACCGACAACATCCTGCACCTGGTGCTGGCGGCGGTGTGCGCCTGGAGCACGGCCTACCTGCTGGTGACGCTGTCGGTGGTGATCCTGCGCATTCGCCGCCCGGACCTGCCGCGCGCCTATCGCTCGCCGCTGTTCCCGCTGCCGCAGATTGTCTCCAGCATCGGCATCTTGCTGGGCATGTGGTTCATCACCCCGCCGGGCATGAACCCTGCCGATGTGTATGTGCCGTTTGCCGTGATGCTGGGCGCTACGGCGGCCTACGCGTTGTTCTGGACCTTCTGCGTGCAGAAGGTCAACCCGTTCCAGCCGGCGCGGGTCGAGGATGTGCTGGAGAAAGAGTTCGGCGCCGAACCTGGCCACTTCCACAGCGAGCAGGTGCAGCATGTCGGCAAGCTGGCTTGAACGCCTGACCGGCCCCCGCGCCCCGGCCGGCTACCGGCCGGGGGCGACCCTGGCGCGGCTGCAGCGCAACCTCGGTTTGACGGAGTTGCAATCCGGGGCAGCTCTGCTCACCTTTACCTACCGGCAGGATGGCCCGGTGGTCGAGGTGCGCGAACGCACCGAAAGCCACCTGCTGATGCACCTGGTGATGTGCGAGTTCCGCCTAAGTGTGCCTGCCTCGGGGCAGGGCACGGTGCAGCTGGACATGCATCACCGCGGGGCATTGCGCCGTACGGGCCTGGCCTGTCGGCAGCGGGGTGGTGACAAGGCTTTGTTCGACCTGCTGCAGGCGCGTATCAGCGACGACAGTGCCTTGCAGGCAGCACTGATGCCGCTGGACTTCAAGCGCCTGAGCATTGGCTGCGAGGGTGGCCAGTGGCAGGTCACCCTGGAGCATATGGGGGCCAGTGAAGTGGTCAACCGGGTGCCCGCATTCCGCCGCTATATCCCGCTCAGCGCTGATCAGCGTGGGCATCTCTGGCAGGCCTTCGAGGCGCTGCAGCGTATCCTTCGGGAGTTTTGAAAGCAGGGGCGCTGTGCGCCCCTATCGGGGGGGGGGGGGGGGGGGGGGGAGGGGGAAGGGGAACGCACAAAAACGGGAGAAGGAAGCAGCGAAGACTCCCCTCCCCCCCCCCCCCCCCCAACCCCCCCCCCCCCCCCCCCTTCCTCCCCCCCCCCCCCCCCCGATAGGGCTGCAAAGCAGCCCCAGCACTCTCAACCCATGCGCAACCCCAGACCCCTTGGCATAAAACCTGCTCTCTACACCGGTCAACAGATGACAGTTGTGCGTCAATGGATAACATGTTAACAATTGGCCCATAACAACAATGCCCGCGTGTGGAGGTTGCCATGCCCCAGCCCGTTTCCCACTGCAGCACCCAGCCCGAAGCCGACGGCCTGGACCGTTGGACCGCCGCCATGCAGCAAGTGTGCGGCCGTTTCCAGACCGAACTTGCGTTCAACCGAGCGCTGTTCATCGGCGAAATCGCCACCTTCAATCGCGCAGGCCTGGCCCTGGCCAACCTGCGCACCAATGCCGGCAATATCCGCCGTTTCGGCGACAACCCCGACCGCGACGACGACCAGCACTGTTTCCTGGTCAGCCAGCGCATGGGCTATTCGCGGATCACCCAGGGCGGGGTGAGCTTGCAATTGTCACCCGGCGATCTGCTGTTGATGGACTCGGTCGGCCCTTGCGAGATCACGCCGTTCGGGTTGATCGAGCACGTCTCGCTGTCGCTGTCCCGCGAGCAGGTGCGCAAGCACGTGACCGGGCAAGGCGCCGCCTTTGGCAAGATCTCCTCGACCAACGCCTGCGGGCGCATGCTGCATTTGCTGATGGACCAGTTGTGCCGCGAAGAGGAAGACGCAGGCGGTGCGCAAGGCGATGCCCTGCAGTCGGCATTCATTTCCCTGCTGGAGCCCGGTTTCGAGCGTGGCGAGCACAATGCCGCCGCGCTGGGCGGCGTGGCTGGCAGCAACCTGCGCGGTTATGTGCAGAAGGTCATCGACGAGTCGCTGGGCCAGCCCGGCCTGACGCCGGCCAACCTGGCCGAGCGCCTGAGCATTTCGGTGCGGCATCTGTACCGAGTGTTCGAGGAGGAGGGTGACAGTGTCTGCCGGTATATCCAGCGTTCACGGCTCAAGCGTAGTGCCGATGACCTGTCCAACCCGTTCCTCAAGCGCGAGTCGATCACCTCGATCGCGTTCAAGTGGGGGTTCACCGATTCGGCGCATTTCAGCCGGGCGTTCAAGAAGCAGTTCGAGCAGTCGCCGAAGGACTTCCGGGCCATGGCCCTGATGGCGGGGCGTTAGGGTAAAAAAGATCGCGGGGCAAGCCCGCTCCCACGCCACAATCAACGTTTGGCGTGGGAGCGGGCTTGCCCCGCGATGGCTCGATCAGGCTACCGCAAGGTAATGCTTGACGAAGGTCTCGCTCAACACTTCCCACAACACCGGCGTGCCCTTGGTCACGAACCAGGCATCACCTGCCTTGTAACGGGTCACCTGCCCGGTGGACTCATCAGTCAGCTGGATCTCCCCGGTCACGATCACGGCCTGTTCACTGAACGGGTAGACCATGCGGAACTTGCCCTGGGTGGTACCAAAGTAAGCGCTGCTGACCGGGTCGGTCGGCGCGCCGTGGGTCATCTTGCCGTAGCACTTGACCTCGCCTTCGAGAATGGTCGAACCCAGGTCGGCAACAGTGCCCCAGGCATCGAGTTCGGACAGTTGCACACCCTGGCGGACGGCGGTAAGGGTCATGGTGGTTCTCCTGGTCAGTTCAAAAAGGCTCAACGGCGGCCGTTGAAGAAGCCCGACAGCTGATGCACGGTCTTGCCGGCGGTCAGCAGCAGTGGGCGAATGTGGTCCTTGCCGAGGATGCGCGCGTGCTTGACCGAGCTGATCAGGTCGTAGCGGCTGGAGCCTTCGCTCATGCCTTCGGCGAGGATCTTGCAAATGATGTGGCTGGGGGTGACGCCAAAGCCCGAATAGCCCTGCACGTAGAAGGCGTTGGGGCGGTTGCTCAGGGTGCCGAGCTGCGGGAACAGGTTGGCGCTGGTGGCCATCGGGCCGCCCCAGGCGAGGTCGATGCGCACGTCCTTGAGGTACGGGAAGATCTTTAGCATCAGGTTGCGGTTCCACGCCTTGAGGTCTTTCGGGATGTGCTCCACGAAAGGCGTGGCGGCGCCGAACAGCAGGCGGTTCTCGCGGGTGACGCGGTAGTAGTCGATCACCGGGCGGATATCGCTGTAGGCGCCGCGGATCGGGCTGATGCGCTGGATCAGTTCATCCGATAGCGGTTCGGTCATCAGCTGGAAGGCGTAGGTGTTGACGGTGCGGGCGTGCAGCTCGGGTTCGAGCTTGTTGAGGAAGCTGTCGCAGGCCCACAGCAGTTTGCTGGCCTTGACCGAGCCACGGCCGGTGCGCACGCTGATGCGCTCACCGTAGTGCACTTCCAGCGCCGGGCTGTGCTCGAAGATCCGTGCGCCATGGCCCACCAGGGCCTGGGCTTCGCCGAGCAGCAGGTTGAGCGAATGCACGTGGCCGCCGCCCATGTGCAGCAGGGCGCTGCTGTAGGCGTCGGAGCCGATGATCTGCTTGACCTCGGAGCCGCCCAGGAAGCGGATCTCGTCCTTGCCGTTGATCGCCTTGAAGTCTTTCTCCCAGGCGCGCAGGGTCTTTTCCTGGCGGGCGTTGAAGCCCATGTAGCCGTAACCGTGGCAGAAGTCGGCGTCGATGGCGTAGCGGGCGATGCGGTCCTTGATGATGCCGGCGCCCAGTTCGCTGATCTCGAAGATCTCGCGCAGGCCCTGTTCGCCGACGCTGCTCTTGATCTTTTCCAGGTCGTGGCCGATGCCGGCCATGATCTGCCCGCCGTTGCGCCCCGTGCCGCCGAAGCCCAGGTAGCGGGCTTCGAGCACGACGACATTGGTGATGCCTTTTTCGGCCAGCTCCAGGGCCGTGTTGATGCCCGAGAAGCCACCGCCGATCACTACCACATCGGCTTCGATGTCGGCTTCGAGGGTGGGGAAGCTGAGGTTGTATTTTTTGGTCGCGGTGTAATAGGTGGGCGTTTCGATGTTGATCATGGCGCAGCCTGGACAGTTGGAATTGTTAGGAAGCAGGGCTTGCACAAGCGCTGGCTGTGGCAGCTATTGGGCACCTAACGAGCGGTAGGTGTCTTGCCTGAGTGTGCCAGGGATTTGATTCTGTGTGACGGGGGGATGTGGTGGGCTTGAGACCGTATGTCGCCCGCGATGTGTATGCCGAAAGGGTTGTAGCGCCTATGAGATCGAGCGCCGCCCGCGCGGCGCATCGCGGGGCAAGCCCGCTCCCACATTTGTTTCGGGCCAGTCTTTCCTGTGCCATCACCTGGTCCGCCTTGTTGGTACGACGCGGTTCTGGCGTGGTCGCTAACGCTGCTTCACCTGACTCAAGACATGCACCAAGGCGGGCAGCGGTACTTTCACAGGACTCATTGGCCCGAAACA